>NZ_QHHV01000230.1:0-7394 GCF_003947245.1 Actinoplanes sp. ATCC 53533
AGGTTGGGGTGGTTTCGGCGGTGAGGCGTTTGGCGAGGTTGTCGATCATCGCGAGGGTGATCATGCTGGCGGAGTTCTCTGGGCGGGCTTCGTAGTCGCGTACGAGTCGGCGGTGCTGCATGAGCCAGCCGATGGTGCGCTCGACGACCCAGCGTCGTTTGACCACGCTGAAGCCCTTGAGCAGGGGGTCCTTGGTGACGATCTCGACGTCGATGCCGAGGGCTGCACCGTGCTCGACGGCCTTGACCTTGAAACCGGCATCGACCCATGTCTTGGTGATGGTCGGGTATTTAGCACTGGTTTGGTCGAGTAGGTCCATGCCGATCACGTTGTCGCTGACGCTGGCTGCGGTGACGATCACATACAGCAGCAGGCCGAGGGTGTCGGTGATGATCCCTCGCTTGCGGCCGACGATCTTCTTGCCGGCATCGGTGCCCTGGGTGGCGGCGGGGACATTCGTGGACGTCTTCACGCTTTGGGTGTCCATGATGGAGGCGGTCGGTTCGACCGCGCGGCCGTGGTGGTCGCGGACCAGCCCGGTGAGCTGGTAGTTCAGCTCGGCGAAGATTCCTTCTTCGCTCCAGGCGGCGAAGTAGCTGTAGACCGTGGGGTGAGGCGGGAAGTCGTGGGGCAGGTAGCGCCAGGGGATCCCGGTGCGGTTGAGGTACAAGATCGCGTTGAAGATCTCCCGTAGTTCGTGGGTGGGCGTGCGGCCCTTGATCCCGATTGTGGTGCGGGCGTCGGTGCGGGCTTGGCGCCAGGCGGTCAGCCGTGGCTCGATCAGTGCCCAGCGGGCGTCGGACAGGTCGGACGGGTAGGCGCGGCGTGCGGTCATGTGTCCGGCGTACGCTCGAGAAACGCCGGCGCGCGGACCGCCGGTGCGTCTAAATCGAGACGAAAGTTAATCAGACACGATCGAGGGATCATAAGCCGCATAAATGTGGCTTCGATTCGGGCTATCCGGTCAAATCCACCTCGTGGAGTTGCCGACCTCGATACATGAAACCAATCTTTTCGCTACCCACTTCAACGAAACGTCCAGTGAGAGGGTGGTTCGGGACGCTCGGGTAGGTTTCATGTTTCCAAGGCGGCGCAGGCCTTGCTGCTCAGGTGCCCTGTCGGCGGCGAGCGCTGAACCGGCGGAGGGATCATCCGCCTTCAACTGAGCGACCTACCGACCCAGCCGTGACGGCCCCGGGCCGTCTTTACTCCGACTCCTGGCGGGATATTTGAGGTCAAGAAACGCGAATAGGTCGTTAATGAAACGGTCCTAATCGTTTGTAACCACCCTCTGACAGCACCAGTTTGCCGCGCCGATGGCAGGCCGGATTCGCTCTGGTCACCCGGTCCATGCGGGAGGGCTTGGGGATACGGCTATTGGCATTGCGGCTGCACTGGGCATCAACGTCGTGTACGTCGTCATCTCCGTCGTGCTCGGCGCGGCGTTAGGAACCTTTCCACATTCGAGTGGTCCCTGTACCGTTCGAAAAACTCGGCTTCGGCTGGTTCAGGATCCGAAGCCGTTTGGACGAGCTCACCTTCGCCCTGCTGTGGGCGGTCTCGAACTTTGACGATGCGCTGTTGGCCGACCATGCCGCCATCGCGGCCGGGTTGCGCGACACGGAGCCCTTCGCGCAGCTGGACAAGTCCGACGCGAGCAGAGACATGACGGCCGCGCCAGCCCGGTGCAACCGTTCAGTTCTTGACCGAGATGACCATCGTCGAGGTGACGGAGCCGCTGCTGCGCCGAGAAAGGGAGCCTGCTCTTTACGACGTTCCCCTCCTGCGCTTCGACGGCAATAGCGCGTGAATGAGCAGTGCGCATCGCCCACCCGAACGGGTGAGAGCTTCCCGCGGCAAACGCCGCTGCCGCTGGCTATTCGGTGTTGCAGTCGCCTTCCGTGAGGAGATAGAGCAGGGCTACCAAGGTGGTTCCCGCCACGACGTGTTGTTTGTCGATGAGGCCGCGGATCTCGTTTAGTGGCACCCACTCGATCTTGTCGCTTTCGAAGGCGTCCTTCGGTGGGCCGATGTAGGTGGCGCCGTCGGCCCGGTAGATGTGGTGCTCCGACGACATAATGCCGGGCGACGGTTGGGCGTAAACGAGTGGCCGCAGTGGCTTTTCGGGCCTCCACCCGGTCTCTTCTTCCGCCTCACGTGCGGCGCCGTCGGCGGGGTCCTCGCCTGGGCGGATACTGCCCTGGGGGATCTCCCATGCGTGAGTGTCGGTGATGAAGCGGTGCCGCCAGATGAGCAGGACGCGACCTTGATCGACCACGACCGCTCCGGCGCCCGGGGCGGCGGTCCGGATCACCCTGTGGTCGAGGTGTCGGCCGTCGGGCAGTTCAACGTCGGCGCTGGTCAGGTGGACCCATTTGTCGCGGTAGAGATCCTGTTCGGATCTGACTATCCAGCCCATCTAGATTCCTCTCACGCGGGCATCTTCATCGGCGCGCTCGAGAAACGCGGCGACAGCGGGTTCCGCGGCGTGGGGCCGCAGTGCCCGGACGACAGTGTTGATGCGGTCGCGGATACGCCCGGATTCCATGCCGACAGCATGATCAAGCATCTGGCCGGCGATGTGAGCACCGCGGTCGTGTTCACCGCCCTCGGTCAGGACGAGCGCCAGACCTGCGTACCGGTGGACTTGTCCACGTAGATGGGTAGCGGCGGCGGTCCGCACGGATTCCTCGGCGTAGCTGCGTGCGGCACGCAGGTCACCGAGCCGGCGTAGCGCCTCGGCGACCTGGGTCTCGACCAGGCCGGGCAGCACGTAGGACACCTCGGCCGGCCCGTGCCCTGCGGCGATGCGGGCCGCACTGCCTTCGGAGCGGCGCAGGCTGGCGCGGCTGGCCGGCCCGTCGCCCATGCGCGCGTATGCCTTACCTGCCAGGGCGTACAGATCGGTGGTCAAGGCTGGAGTCAACCGTGGTCCGCCGGCGCGGAGCGCGCTTTCGGCGTACTGCACCACGAGACGGTTCTCGTTGAGGAACAACGCCTGATTCGCCAGGAGCGCGACGATGTAGCCGCCGAACTCGCGGTCACCGGACGCCTTCGCCAACCTGAGCGCGGTGAACAGGTGAGCTTGCGCGAGCGGCTGCTGGTCTGCGTCGTAGGCGCATACACCGGCGAGGGCGGCGAGCCCTCCGGCGGCTCGATAGATGCTCCGGCCGAGGTCATTGTCGTAGGCCGATCGCAGCAGCGGTGCGGTGTACTCGGTGAGCGTGGCCACGATGCGCGGTCGGACCGGTACGCCGCCGACGCGGCGATACATCTCCTGGTAGTGGGCGCGCGCACGTCGTAGGTGGGTGACGTCGGCGGGATCGGCACGGCGGTCGCCGACCCGCGACACATCAGCGTCGTCGGGAGGGTTCTCCCATTCCCAGACCGGAGCGGTCGCTGGAGCACCGACGATCGTCGTCGTCGGGACGCGGTCGCGGGCGTCGCCGTGCCATACCGCGGCGGCGCGGTCGACGGCGCGGGCCAGGGTGGGCTGCCGCTGCGCGGAGTGTCCCTGTGCCATGCCGATGTCGGCCACGCTGATCTCGTTCCCGAGGCGCGCACTCAAGATCGCGCAGATGAGTTCCGGAACGGGATGGCGCGGGACGGCGTGGTCGCGGATCCACCGTGCGACGGAGGCGTGGTCGTAGCGAAACCCGCGCCCAGGATCGATGGCATTGAGCCGTTTGGCCAGACCGGCGTGGGAGATGCCGGCGCGTTCGATCAGCGCCGCCAACAGCAGGTTGGTCTCGGCCACCCGGTCAGCCTAGGGCCGGCTGGTCCAGAAACGAACAGTCGCGGCGGGTTCACACCCCGTGTGAATGCGGCAACACCACTTCCAAACCTCACACTCTGCTGTTGCGCGGGGACAGCGGGTGTCATTGAGGTAGGTCATGGCACGGCATGCCAGGCCGATGGCCAGTCGTTGAGGCTGGCGCTGTCCCTGCGGATCTCCTGGTCGCCGTCGCTGCCAAGGAAGGCGAGATGGCGAGCAGACATCAGGCCGCAGCAACACCCCGGGTGACCCGATTGCCGGTCACCCGTCCGCGCTACGACAGGAGAGAGCCATGACCGCCCCCACCACGGCCCCCGGTCTCATCGACGGCCAGGCGCTGCTGCCCGCACCGCTGGCCGACCGACTCGTCGCCCGAATCACCGCGGAACACCCCGAGTTGCCGGCCGGCATGCCCGCCCGGATCCTGGACCAGGCCCTCGCGTTCCTGGGCACCTGCGCGACGGCGACCGAGCCGATCGGGCCGAGCGACCTCGTCGACATCGGCTGGCACACGTTCATTCTCTATACCCACGAGTACGCCGCCTTCTGCGACAAGATCGCCGGCCGGTTCATCCACCACGTCCCCGACGACAGCCCCACCGGCGACGAATGGCCCACCGCGCCGCAGGCGGACCCGGTGACGCTGTCCGCCACCGTCGCTGCCGTGCGCCGGGCCGGCTACCGCATCGATGCGGAACTGTGGTCGATGACCGCAGCCGCCGACTGCACCCAGTGTCACGCCGGATGTACCGACAGCCCGACGAGGTAGCCGATGGTTCGTGGCTGGGGACGTACGCTGTCGTCCCCAGCCACGAATGTAGGAGTGCTACGTTGCCCCGTCTGCACTGGCATGAGCTACCGCCGACTGTTCGGGCAGCGGTCGAGGACCGCACCGGCCCGGTTCTGCAGGCGTCATCGGTCCAGACAGGGTCGATCTCCGACCTCGCGACCGTCCTAGACACCAGCAGTGGGCGACTCTTCTGCAAGGCCGCAGTAGCAGACAACCCATTGGGCTGGATGCACCGCACCGAGGCGCGAATCAACCCGCACCTGCCCCGGCAGGTGCCGCGCCTGCACTGGCAGGTCGAACAGGACGACTGGTTTCTACTCGGGTTCGAACACATCGACGGCCGGCACCCCGATCTGACCCCCGACTCACCAGATCTGAGCGCAGTCGCTACTACCCTCGCGGCCATCGGATCGGCGTTGACGCCTTGCCCTGCGGTCCGGGTGCAACCAGCCACCGCCCGATGGGCTGACCGCATCGCACCGGAATTCATCGACGGCGACACACTGGTACACACCGACGTCACGCCGTTCAACTTCCTGGTACACGACTCGGGCGTCACCGTCGTGGACTGGTCCATGCCCTGCCGAGGCGCCGCCTGGATCGACACCGCACTCATGATCATCCGACTGATCCGCGCTGGCCACACCCCCGAGCAGGCAGAGGCCTGGGCCTGCCAGGTACCGGCATGGCCGGCCGCGCAGCCCGAGGCTATCGACACGTTCGCCAACGCCGTCGCCGTCCTGAAACGCGAACGGCAGTATCAACGACCGTCCATCGCGCACCTCGGCCCACTCGCCGACGCCGCGGCCTGCTGGGCACGCCATCGACTACTGTCCCGCTGAGCCAAGTGCTGCGGCAATTCGGGCGTAGGTCTTGGTGACCCCTGCGCTTCGGCAAAGCGCAGGGGATGATCCATAGAGGGCAGCTGTCGCAACATTGTCGGAGAATTGTTGGACTTGCCGCACAATGCTGGGCCGGTCGTGACTGTCGGCTAAAGTGCACGGCACACGCTGCGGTCGCTCGCCGTCGCCGTCGCGGAAGTTGTAGCGGACCACTAGCCACGGGAGCAGCCGATGGCATCTGCCCCGCTGTCTGGCAGGGATGGTCGGTGGTGGCTGCTTGGTCGGCGGCTTCCGGGTTTGCGCAAGGTCAGCGGCTCGAGGCAGGACGTGCTTGCCGCCGAGTCGGGGATCCTCCATTGCCGGAGCACGTTCGCCAACGTCGAACGCGGCCGGAAGCACGTCTGCTGTGCCTGCTGCGATCGGGTCCAGAAGACGGGTGACGTGCTGCTCACGGACGACCGGCTCGGCCGTGCGATTGAGGATGAGCGGCGGGTGGCGACCACGAACGACATAGCCTCGCCGTTGGTCTTGGTCAACGGCCCACGTCATGGTCTTCGAAATCCCCCCGCGAGAGGTATACCGGCGACGGGGAAGGATTTTAACAGGGGCAGCTCATCACTCGCCCGAGGCCCAACTCATGGACGAGCGCGCCATTCGCCTCCACGCCGACAAGGTGAGCGACGCGAATGTGGTGGCGTGAGCGTCCGAACCACGTCCTTGAGTGGAGTCAGGCATGTCACCTGATTCCGTCTTCGATGCGGCCGAGGCGTGGACTGCGCTGGGGCAGCGACTTTCGGCTCACCGCAAGGCGGCGGGCTTCACGCAGGAGGCGTTCGCAGCACACCTTGCTGCCCGCCAGCAGACCTTTTACGGCCGAAGTAGCGTCGCGAACGTCGAGCGTGGCAAGCAGCGCATCAGTCGTGATTTCTGGATCGCCTCCGACAACGCCCTGCAGACCGGCGGCGCGCTGGCCACCGAATACGACCGAATCATGCGGGCTGTCAGCGCCCGAAGAATCGAGGCTGTCAGAGCCGCACCGGCATGGCGTCCCGATGTGTCCCGCGCCTTGAGTTCAAGCGGCTGGGCCGAGACAGCGTTGCGGCCGGACGCGTTGGCCCCGCCGCACCGTTTGATGCCGACCGCGGCACAAGGGGACCAGTATCTGTGGACGCCTCCTGGCCGAAGACTGGCCGGTTCGGCGATTCCCGCTCAGCTGCACCGGGCAGTGCTGGATGGGCATGTGGTGACTCAGGTGCCGGTCGCGTACGCCGACGATCCTTTCCTCAATCGTCCTGGCCGTGGTCTTGTCGTCGGGCAACTCGACCACCCGTCTCCGGCAGCTTTCGTCGTTGACAACCGCTACGCGAGAAGCCGGCTGCGCGGCGGCGGACCAGACGCCCGGTTGTTGATCCCTCGCGCCTACCGCTTGGACGAGCTCACCTTCGCCCTGCTGTGGGCGGTCTCGAACTTCGACGATGCGTTGTTGGCCGACGACGCCGTCATCGCGGCCGGACTGCGCGACACGGAGGCCTTCGCGCAGCTGGACAAATCTGCTGCGAGCAGGGACATGGCGGCCGACGCCGGCCCGGTCAGCCAGATGTGGCTGGGCTCGCAGTTCTGCGCGAACCATATCCGCCGGCACGCCTCGGCGCTGACCGACCATCCGGTGTACTGGACCCGTGAGCAGCGCGGTGAGGAAGCTGCGACGTGGCTGCTGTTCGACCACAAGCACCAATACCTGCGAGAGACGTCCATCCGCGCTGACGACCGGTCGCCCCTCGTGCGGGCGTTCTGCGTCCCTCGGCACGCGGTCGATGATTCACCGACCGGTGAGCGCATGCTGCTATTGCTCGCGCTCGCCTTGATGGAGTCGCACGGTATCCGGACGGTGGTGACGGACATAGCTGAGCTGGCCGGTACGCCCGGCTTCGTCTTTGATCGGCGCAGAACAGCGATCACGGCGACGTGGATCGGCGCTGACGGGATC
>NZ_QHHV01000231.1:0-13228 GCF_003947245.1 Actinoplanes sp. ATCC 53533
CGCCGCCCGCCCGGTCCGCCAACAGCGCCTCGACCTCGCGAGGATCCACGCCAAGCGACTCCAACGCCGCAGTCAGCGGCACGAACTGGCCCTCGGCGCGGGAACGGGCGATCGCCGCAGAGTCCTTGCGATCGCGGAACGCCTCCAGCTCCTCCCACTCGTCGATACCGATCAGCACCGCGACCGGACGCTCGTACTTCGTAATGATCACGGGCTCGTGCGTACGTTCGACCGCCTCCAGCACTCGACCGGCGCCGTCGCGGAATTCCCGCAGAGTCATCCTCGTCATGGGCAGCATCGTACCACGCGGTACCATTTCCAGGACGCGATCGGGGCACAAGACGGCGCAGGGCCGGCGCTTCGGTCCAGCGGGGTTAGCCGTGACGACGAGATTCAGGAGATCTCCGACCCGCCTGCCGGCACCCTGGGCAGTGGGATCAGCGGCAGCGACGTGCGGAACTGCCCAGGCGTGGCCGGTTCGGTCCCCTCTTTCCACGGGTCCCGATAGGCGGCCGTCGACGCCCGCATCCGTTCATCAAGCCCGTCACCAAGGCCGTCCGCGTCGTCGACGATCAGCTCCCGCAGCCGTTCGATGCCGATCCGCGGCACGAACCCGTACGTGCGCTCCAGCCAGTTCGCGTGCTCGCGGTAGTACTGCAGGAAGCGCCCGGTCAGCCGGATCACCTCGTCCGCTGTGTCCACAGTGGCCAGCAGGTCACCCTTGCGGACGTGGGCACCGGCCGCCCCGCCGATGTAGATCTCCCACCGGCCGCCGTCGATGGCGACGACGCCGAGGTCCTTCACGTACGCCTCGGCGCAGTTGCGTGGGCATCCGGTCACGGCGAGTTTGAGCTTGGCCGGACTCTCCAGGCCCTGGAACTGGCTCTCGATCGCGATGCCCAGCGCGGTGGAGTCGCCGACCCCGAACCGGCAGAAGTCCGAGCCGACGCAGGTCTTCACGGTCCGGAAGGACTTGCCGTAGGCGTACCCGCTGGGCATTTCGAGGTCGGCCCAGACCGCGGGCAGATCCTCCTTCCGGACGCCGAGCAGGTCGATCCGTTGGCCGCCGGTGAGCTTGACCAGGGGGATGCGATATTTCTCGGCCACGTCGGCGATCCGGCGCAGTTGGTGCGGGCTGGTCACGCCGCCCTTCATCTGCGGGACGACGGAGAACGTGCCGTCGCGCTGAATGTTGGCGTGCACCCGGTCGTTGATGAACCGGGCGTCGCGCTCGTCGATGTATTCGTCGGCCCACATCATCCGCAGCAGGGACGCGAGGCCCATCTTCGACTTGGCGTCCTCGGCGCCGCCGGGGGCGAGCGCGGCGAAGACGGCGGAGACCGACTTCAGCTCCATGTTCCGGATCGTGGTCATCAGCTCGGGCTTCGGCATCGGGATGCCGGGCACGTACCACGAGGCGGCCTCGTCCTCCTCGATGTCGCCGTCGGCCGCCCACTCGACGATCTGCGCCACCAGCGTCTTGCACGAGCCGCAGCCCTTGCCGGCCCGGGTGGCGTCCGCGACGCCGCCGACCGTTCGCACGCCGCCCTGCACGACGTCGACGATCGCCCGCTTGGTCACACCGTTGCAGTTGCAGACCTGCGTGGAGTCGGCCAGTTCCGCCACGGTCGTCTCCACCGTCGGCGCGCCGAGGTCGAAGAGCAGCCGGATCCGCTCCTCCGGCAGCGGGGAGCCACGGTCGAACGCCTGGATCAGGTATCCGACCTTGCTGATGTCGCCGAGCAGCGTGGCGCCGACCAGCCGGCCGTCCCGGACGATCACGCTCTGGTACACGCCGCGACGGCGCTCGGCGAACACCACGGTCTCGTCGTCGTCCCGCTCCGGTTCCTTGAGGCCCATCGCGGCCACGTCCACGCCGGCGACCTTGAGCTTCGTGGCGATGCGCGAGCCGTGGTAGGCGGCGTCCGGGTTCGCGCCGGTGACGTGGTCGGCCAGCACCCGCGCCTGCTCCCACAGCGGGGCGACCAGCCCGTACGTCTCACCGCGGTGCTGAACGCACTCGCCGACCGCGTAGATGTCCGGCTCGTCCGCGCAGCGCATCTGGTCGTCGACGACGATGCCGCGCTCCACGTCCAGGCCGCTGCGTTCGGCCAGCGCCGCGTTCGGCCGGATGCCGGCCGCCACCACCACGACGTCGCACGGGATGGTCCGGCCGTCGGCGAGCTTGACGCCGTTGACCACATCTTTGCCGAGGATCTCGGTGGTGCGGGCGCCGGTGACGACCTCGATGCCGAGTGCTTCGACGGATCGGCGCAGGATCGCGCCGGCCTGCGGGTCGAGCTGCGCGTTCATCAGGTGGCCGGCCGAGTGGACGAGCGTGACGTGGGGCAGGTGCGACTGCAGGCCGCGGGCCGCCTCCAGGCCGAGCAGGCCGCCACCGATCACGACGGCGCGCTGGTGCTCCCGGGCGTACCGGATCATCCCTCGGGTGTCGTCGATCGTGCGGAATGTGAAGACGCCCTGGTGGTAGCCCCGTCCGGGGCGGTGCAGGCCGGCGATCCTCGGCACGAACGCGTCGCTGCCGGTCGCGATGATCAGCTTGTCGTAGGGCGTCTCCCCGCCGCGCTCGTCGACCACCGTTTTGGCGAACCGGTCGATGCGGGTCACCCGGACGCCGGTGTACAGGTTGATGTCGTTCGCGGCGTACCAGTCCAGGTCGTTGAGGAAGATTCCGGACTCGTCGTCGACGCCGCTGAGCACATTGGACAGCAGGATGCGGTTGTAATTGCCGTACGGCTCGGCACCGAACATCGTGATGTCGAACAGGTCTCCGCCGCCGCGATCCAGGATCTCCTCGACGGCGCGGGCGCCGGCCATCCCGTTGCCGATCACCACCAGCCTCGTCGCCATCTCAGACCTCGACGAGGCCGAGGTCGATCACCACAGCGGCAGCGATCCCGACCGGCGCGGCCACGTGCAACTCGATCGACGTCCCCGGCTCCAGGTCCTCGACCACGCGCAACGGTACGTGGACATCCCCCTTCGCGGCGATCGGGAAGTATCGCATCGGCGTGCCGTCCCGCATCAGGATCACGCAGATCAGCTCGTGCGCGGCGTTCCCGCCCCGGAAGTAGACCGGCTGCGTCACCGTCCCGTCCGGGACTGTGTACGGAAGCAGGCCGTCCAGCGGAAACGGCTGGTCCAGCCCTTTGCCCTCGAACCTATAGATGCCCTGCAGGAAACGGGGAACCGACTGCATCAGAGCTCTCTCCTTCGTCCAGAGGTCGCGTCAGAAGGTGCGCGCCCGCCGGGCGGGAGAACGGCGCGCACGGCACCCCGCCGGGTAAGCGGGCGTACCGTCCGGTCCCGGCCGCGTCGCGGTCTCGCGCTGACGAACGCAGCACGGGCGACGCTTCGCGGGTCGAGTCAGGGCCCCTCACCCCCGCAATGCTCGCCCACGCATGTTTCGCCGGGGTTTGCGCACGGCACTCGATTCGTTACCGACGACTCGCCACAGCCTCGAAACGCTCAGTGAGTCCCATGATTACTCCGCGTAGGTCAGCCCTTTACCGCGCCCGCAGTGAGCCCTTCGGTCAAGAAACGCTGCCCGAAGGCATACATGACCACCACCGGGATGCTCACGAGCAGCGACGCCGCGGCGAGTTGTCCCTGCGGCACGACGTCCCCGGCGATCATCGACTGCATCCCCACGGGGAGCGTCTTGTACTCGTCCTTCGTGATGAACACGAAGGCGAAGAGGAACTCGTTCCAGGCATTGGTCAGGGTGAACAGCGCGACCGCCAGCAGCCCCGGCTTGGCGAGGGGCAGCACTATCCGGCGGAACGCCTGGGCGCGGGTGCAGCCGTCGACCAGCGCGGCCTCCTCCAGCTCGATGGGGATCGACGCGAAATACCCCGCCAGCAGCCAGGTGGCGAACGGAAGCGTGAAGGTCGGGTACGTCACCACCAGCGACCACAACGAGTCGGTGAGCCGCACCCCGATGAGCAGTTGGTACAGCGGGATGAACAGCAGCGCGCCCGGCATCACGTAGGTGAGCAGCACCGTGACGGTGAAGCCCTGCGCACCGCGGAACCGCAGCCGGGCCAGCGCGTAGCCCCCCAGGGCGGCGCAGACCAGTGCCACCGCGGTGGACGCCGCGGACACCAGCACGGTGTTGAGGTACCAGCGGCCGAACGGCTGGTTGGTGAACAGGGCACCGAACTGCTCCAGGGTCCACGGCGTCGGCCACAGGTCGTGGTCGCGCATGACGACCTGGCTCTCGGACTTGAAGGCCGTGACAGCGATCCAGTACAGCGGGCCCAGCACGAAGGCGAGCAACCCGGCCAGCGCAACACCGGACCCCAGGCCCGACACCAGGGACGACGCCCGGCGGCCTCCGTGGGCCTGGAACGCCGAGACCACCCGGCCGACCGCCGCCGCGACCAACAGAATCAGCCCGAGGACCACCGCCGCCTTCCAGAAGATCTGCGGTGACGCCCAGGCCAGCAGACCCGTGACCGCCGCGGTGACGACCCACGGCATCGCCTTCCGCGCCGTCCCGATCCGCTGCGCCGTCCGGCTTCGCCGGGGTGGCTCGGTGCCGGCGTCCTGGCGCAACAACCGGACCAGGACGAACACCAGCCCGCCGATGATCGGCAGCATGACCAGCGTGACCGCCGCGCCCGCGCCGTACTGCAGTTGCAGGATCGCCTTCGAGTAGGCGACGAGCACATACGGGGCGGTCACGTCGCCCGGGCCGCCCTGCGTCAGCAACCAGATGAGGTCGAAGTTGTTGAACGTCCAGATCGACGACAGGGTCACCGTCACGGTGATCACGTGGCGCAGTCCGGGCAATGTCACGTGGACGAACCGCTGCCACGACGAGGCGCCGTCGATGGTCGCCGCCTCGTACTGGTCCGCCGGGATGGCCTTCAGCCCGGCGAGGAAACAGACGGTGAAGAACGGCACCCCTTTCCACACGTTGACGAGGATCACCGAAGGCATGGCCAGCGACGCGTCGGCCAGCCAGCCCGCGGGCCAGCTGTCGACCAGGTGTGCCGAGGCCAGCAGCGGCCCGATCCCGGAGCTGGTGAGCAGGATGTTGACGCTGCCGAAGATCGGGTCGAGCAGCGCGCGCCAGCTGAACGCCGTCACCACCGTCGGCACCACCCACGGCACCAGGAGTAACCCGGCCAGCAAGGCCCGCCCACGACGCCGATGGTGCAGCAGCAGGGCCGCGGCCAGCCCCAGCACCACCTTGAACACCTCGGCGTACGCGGTGAAGACGAACGAGTTCACGACGCCCGTGCGGAACTGCTCGTCGCCGGCGAGGGCGAGGTAGTTGCCCAGGCCGACGAACACGCTGTCCTGCCCGTGCCGTTCCGTGGTGCTGGTGACGACCGACCGGGCGATCGGCACGAGCACGAGCGCGCCGACCAGCACGGCCGTGGGCGCCAGAAACAGTGCCGCCAGCCGCCAGTCACGACCCAGCCGCCGCTGGGTCGTGGTGAGGGAGCCGGGCCCCGGCGGCGGGGATGTCCCCGTCGCCGGGGCCGGCGCTGATCGGACCGACCTCACTGCGGCAGCCCTTGCTGGGTGAAGATCTGCACCATCTTCGCGTGGGCGGCCGTCACGGCCCGCGCGGGCGCCGTTCCCTGGACGACCTGCTGCATCATGTCGGTGAGGACGTAGGCCGCGACGACGGCCTGCTGGCCCGCGCTGGCCTTCTGCGGGAAGGCCAGGCCGTTCTTCGTGGACAGCGGCAACGGCTGCTGGGACATCTTGCGCAGCATGGGGAACGCCTGATCGCCGCTGGTGAAGAACGGGTCGGCGTCCCAGACCTTCGCCCAGGCGGGCATCGCCAGGCCGGGCGCCTCCTTCGCCACCCCGAGCAGCGCGGGCGCACTGACCAGGTACTGCGCCAGGAGCTTGGCGAGCGCGGCGTTCTTGGCACCCTTGAAGACGACGAAACCCTGGGACTGGCCGAGCAGCAGGGATTTGTCGGTCGCCGGCCCGATGCAGTCGGAGAAGACGTGGGTGTTGCCGTACACGGGGTTCTTCTTGGTCTTGGAGTCCGCGTAGACGCTGAAGCTGTTGCGGGTGTAGCCGAGGATCCCGGCGAGCCAGTTCTCGTTGTTGCTGGTGTCGGCCCAGCTGGCCACCCCCGGCGGCAGCATCGGCTGGTACTTGGGGTTGGTGTAGATGTCGCCCAGGAAGGTCGCCGCCTGCACCGTCTCGGGGGAGTCGAACGTGACCTTCCTGCCGTCGTTGGAGGCGATCGCCCCGCCGTAGGAGTTGATCAGCGCCTCGATCATGCCGTTGCCGTCACCGGACCGGTTCACGGTCATGCCCCAGCCGAACCGGCGCTTGGTCGGATCGGAGATCTCCAGGCACAGGTCCCGCAGCTCCTCCCAGGTGTAGACCTCCTTTCCAGCGATGCCCTTGTCCCGCATCCAGTCCTTGCGCAGGAACGATCCGATCCCGATGAAGTGGTATGGGATGGCGAACCACTTGCCGTCGAAGACGCAGAAGTTCTTGGCCTCCGCACAGGGCTCGCCGTACTTGGCCGTCAGCGCCTTGACGATGTCGGTCACGTCTTCCAGGTCGCCGAGCGCGTGAAACTGCGCGATGAACCGCGAGTCGGTCATGAACGCCAGGTCACGCGCCACGCCGCCCTTGACCTCGGCGTCGATCTTGGCCACCACGTCACCGGCGTCGGCCTGGACCAGGCTGTTCTCGATCTTCGTCCCGGTGGCGTCGGCGAACTTCTTGATCGAGCTGTCGAGCGCTTCGTTCGCCGCTGTCGAGTACAGCTTCTGCGACAGCACCCCCATCGAGGAGCCCTTCACCGACGCCGCGGCGTCGAGGAGCTCCTTCGGAACCTCCGGCTGCACCCTGGAAGGCGCGTCGGAGTCGCCCCCGCACGCGGCCAGGCCGGCCGCGCCGAGCACCCCCACCCCCATCCCCAGAAAGCCGCGCCGGGACCACAACGGGTTGTCCTCCATGACCACTCGCCTCCTTCAGCTCCCCCTCACCGCGGAACACTGTTGTTCGAGATTTCGAACTGTGTTCGAGATATCGTATCGAGCGCGGGCGACGTAGAGGAACCCTTGAGGGGTGTCAATGTTTCGATGCGGTTACCGGCCGAAAGCGGCAGGCCGGCTATCGGGGCTGGGCCAGGTAACCCATGCGGGCGGACAGCGTGGCCGCGCCCTCACGAACCAGCTTTGTCCACTCCACAGGCGCCTGCGGGGTCCAGCGGATGATCGGTGCGGAGACGCTCATCGCGGCGATGGTCGCGCCGGAATGGTCTCGGACCGCCGCGGCGACGCAGCGCATCGCGCTGTCGGACTCGCCGATGTCGACGGCGACGCCCTCGGCCCGGACGCGTTCGAGATGTGCCCGCAGGCGGTCCGGGTCGGTGATGCTGTCCGGCGTCATGCCCGGCAGGGCACCCTTCGTCAGGACCGCGTCCAGGCCCGCCTGGTCCAGGCCCGACAGCAGTATCTTGCCGACCGCCGTGCAATGAGCCGGCAACCGCCGGCCGACCGCGGAGACCATCCGGACGGGGTGCGTGCTGTCGACCTTGACGAGGTAGATGACATCGGCGCCGTCGAGCACGGCCACGTGGACCGCCTCGTCGCACGCGGCGGCCACCTCCCGCACCACGCCCTGCGCCTCGCGGACCAGGTCAAGCTGGCCGGCGAACGCCGCGCCGAGCTGAAACAAGGGCATGCCGAGCCGATACCGCACCGGCTGGCCCGGGACGGAGATCAGGTACGAGCGAGCCACGAGCGTGACAAGCAGTTCGTGGACGGTGGTGCGAGGCAGGTCGAGCCGCTCGGCCACCTCGCGGGCCGACAGTTGGGGGCGGTCCAGAAACAGTTCGAGGATGTCGAGTGCGCGGATGACCGCCGGTACCACGCGGGGCATGTCGATAGTCCTTTCGAGATGCCGGACCCGTGTCAACGATCTTCACACGAACCGGCACCTGAACAGGGTAACGGCGTCGGCCCTCGCCGCAGGTTGCCGGCTCGTCGTCGGCAGAAGAGGTTTCGACGCAAGAGAAACGGCCGCATTTCCGCAGACTTAGGATGGATCACATGCCGATCTCCATTCACCACCTGCGCGCCGGCGACGCGTCGCGCTGGGCGGTGCGCCAGGACGGCGAATGGGCCGTGCTCGACGGCACTCTCGCCGATCTGCTCGCCTTGCCGCTCGACCAGGCCCGGGCCGTGGTCGAGGCCGCCGCCCGCGAAGCCGGCGGCGACATGCCCGGCGAGAAAGCGCTTCCGCCCGTTGACCGGCAGGAAGTCTGGGCGGCCGGGGTGACGTACCTGCGCAGCCGCGACGGCCGTAAGGAGGAGTCCGGGCACGGTTCCCTCTACGACCATGTCTACGACAATGACCGTCCCGAGATCTTCTTCAAGGCCAGTCCGTGGCGTGTGGTCGGCGACCGCGACGCCGTCGGGATCCGCGTCGACTCCGGCTGGGATGTGCCCGAAGCCGAGGTCGGCCTGGTGCTCAACGCGGCCGGGGACGTGTTCGGCTACACGCTGGGCAACGACATGAGCAGCCGATCGATCGAGGGTGAGAACCCGCTCTACCTGCCGCAGGCGAAAATCTACGACCGTTCCTGTGCGCTGGGCCCGGCGATCGTGCCGAGCTGGGCGGTCGGCCCGGGCCCGTTCCAGATCGGGTTGCGGGTGCTGCGTGCGGGCCTCGAGGCGTACGCCGGAACGACCTCGACGTCGGCGATGGCCCGCGGCTTCGAGGACCTGGCCGGCTGGTTGTTCCGGGCGCTGAGCTTCCCGGCCGGCGTGGTGCTGCTGACCGGCACCGGCGTCGTACCGGACGCCGACTTCACCGTGCGCCCCGGCGACACGATCGAGATAACGTCCACGGCACTCGGGACGCTGACCAACCCCGTCGTCACGGTTGGCGATGCCACCAGAGGGCTGTGACTCAGCTACAGCCGGTGTCGCGAACGAAGACGTCGGTGGCGGCTTTGGTGTCGGCCGCGACCAGGTTGGCCGCGTCGGACGGGAACGCGGTCTCGCCGCCGTCGGGGCGCAATGCCACCGGGTTGGTGCCGCCGTTGCGGCCGTCCCCGTCGGTGTCGCCGTCCGCGTCGCCGCCGCCGGCGTGGTCGATGGTCAGCCGGGTGGTCGCGCCGGACCCGCGGTCGCGGACGAAGAGGTCGGACTTTCCGTTGGTATCGCCGGTCTGGAGGTCGCGGACGTACAGGCCGATCACCCGCGCGCCGTCGGGGAGCAGGTCGGTGGCGGAGGAGCTGAACGCGACGTACCGGCCGTCGGCGCTGATCGCCGCGCCTACGGCGACCACTGCGAGAAGGCGAAGAAGGACACACAGGTCGGCTGCGAGAACTGACGACAGCAGGTTTCCGGGCGGGCTCCGGGCAGCGTGGGCCTCCCCATCGCTGCCCGGACCCGCACCACCGGTCTAGAAGGTCAGCGCGGCGCGGCCGCCGACCAGGGGCAACTGGATGGTGCTGGTGGTCGGCCGGACCGATACCCGGGTGCCGGGCAGCGGCCGCAGCGTGTAGTCGTAGTCGGTGGAGATCACCACGACGCCGATGCGGTGACCGGACGCGAACGTGTAGTCCTGCGGCTGCATGTCCCAGCCCAACCGGTAGGTCTTTCCAGGTGTGACCGCCGACGACCGCGAGAGCGAACCCCGGTTCTGCGGGTCGATCCATCCGCGCGTGACGATGACCGGTTCCGTGCCGGAGGGGCCGTAGTCGACCAGCAACGCGGTCAGGTTGGCGGCCGTACGGTTGTCGATGCTGACGTCGAGCGCGACCCGCGGCGCACCGCTGAGCCGGGCCCCGCCCGTCAGCTCCGGCGTCAGGTAGGCCAGTGAGTTCCCGGACGGCTGGAGCAGCTCTTCGGCGACGATGTCGCGGCCGTTGTCGACGAACGTGTCGGTCCGCGGCTTACCCACGGCCAGCGGCAGCGTGACCCGGGCCGAGCCGGGGACCGGCCAGGCGGTGGTGGTCTCGACGACAGTGCCGGCGGAATCCTCCAAGGTGACCGGCGGCTCGTCCTCGATGCCGCTGTCGACGCCGTAGATGTAGTGGTCGATCCAGCGGCGCATGGCGGGGAAGAACGCGGGCGCGTTCGCGGAGCCGTGGTCGCCGTCGTAGAGCCACAGCTTGCGGTCGACGCCGTGGCGGCCGAGTGCCTCCCACATCTGGATGCCCTGCTTGGTCTTGACGTTCCAGTCGCGCAGGCCCTGGACGAGGAAGACGCTGGCCTCGATCTTCGCCGCCTTGGACGCGTAGTCACGGGCTGCCCAGAACGGGGAGTAGTCGCCGGTGACGCGGTCCTGCTCACGGGTCAGCCGATCCATGGCGGCCGCGCACACCTGCGGGTTCACCCGGGACAGGATGACCTTGGCGTGAATGTCGACGTCCTCGCCCTGCCAGAGGTACGGCGCGACAACCAGGCCGTTGGCGCGATACTCGTCGTACCAGCTGGAGACCGCGGACATCGGGATGATCGTCTTCAGCGCGGAGCGACCGGTCACGGCGGCGGCGAGGGGCAGCGTGCCGTTGTAGGAGACCCCGTACATGCCGACCGAGCGAGCCGACCAACCCGCCGAGACGACTTGCCCGGCGGCGTCGTAAGCACGCCCGGAGCCGCCGAGCCAGTCGATGACCGCGCGGGTCGCGGCAGCCTCGTGCGGACCGCCGCCATCCGGGCAACCGGTGGAGCGCGCGGTGCCGAGACTGTCCATCGTGATCATGGCGTAGCCGCGCCTGACGAAATACTCCCAGAGTCCCTCTTCGGGATAGCCTTCCTCGTCATCCCCGGCCCGGGCTTCCCCGGCCCGGGTGTCGCCGACCGCACTGCGAGCACGCCCGGCAACCGATGCGGCCGCCGCGTCCTTCTCCTGTGGCAGCCGCTCAGGATCCACGGAGTGGTAGGGCGCCTCCACGAAGTCACCCTGGTAGGGCGTGGCGATCATGAGCGACCCGACCTTGAGGCCCGCGGTCTCCGTCTCGCCGGGGCGCGTGACGTCCAGGTGCACCCGGTCGCGCGACCCGTCCCCGTCGGTATCCAGCGGCACCTCGACCCAGATCTCCTCGTTGATCGCCTTGCCGTAGTCGAAGACCGGTTGGGTCGCACCGTCCTTCACCACGATCGCCGCCGGCTTATCAGCCTCGGCGGCCCACGCCGGTACGCCGACGACGGCGGTCAGAACGCTGACGCCGACGGCCGCCACCGCGGCCATGACTGGGTGTCGCATCCATCCTCCAGGCAAAGGCGATTATGTATCCGCAATGGAAGACGCGGCAGCAGGTCCTGCCGTGGCACACGGGTCTGCAAAGATCGGCTACCCACCCCGGCGACAGGCCGCCAAGCAGCTGCTTCAACTCAACGCCAGCGCGGAGCCGGAACTAGATGCATGACATGTCAAGAGATTCCGGCAGACTCGGTGGGCATGAATTGGGCTGACCAAACGACGAACGTGGGAAGCATCCCGCGCTCGTCCCGGGACCGGCGAGATGCATGACGCATCAATCGTCAAGTATGCTGGCACTGCATGAGCGAGCAATCACCCCACTGGCTGACCCCCGACGAGCAGCATGCCTGGCGCAGCTTCGTCCGGCTGCACCAGAAACTCGCCGCCACCATTGCCCGGGACCTGCAGGCCCACGCCAAGCTGTCCGGCGCCGACTTCGAAGTCCTGGTCGCCCTCACCGACGTTCCCGACCACCGGCGCCGCTTCCAGGACCTCGCCAAGGCCATCGACTGGGAACAAAGTCGCCTGTCGCACCAGATCGCGCGCATGATCAAACGCGGCCTCGTCGTCCGGGAGGAATGCGCCGAAGACGGACGCGCCGCCTTCGTCTGCCTCACCTCCGCCGGCCACGACGCCATCCAGGCCGCCGCACCCCACCATGTCCGCGCCATCAGACACCTGGTCATCGACGCCCTCGCCCCCGGCGACCTCGACGCCCTCGCCCGCATCTCCAACCGCATCCTCGACCGGATCGACAGCGCGCAGGCGTGACCCGCCGGGACCCGCATGGTCCCGACCGCTCAGGGTGACGATGCGGCCCGCTCCCGGTGGCCGGGAAGCGGTCGATCCCCGTTACCGCCCTCCGGCACGCCATCGAAAGGCGCCGGTAGCGGACTCCAGACCAGATATGACCGAGGACACAACCCACGGCAGGCGAACGTCGCGCTCGCTCAACAACACCCGCTCGCCCTTGAGCAGCGCCGGATGCCTACGGCCGGCAAACCCGGCCCGATACGCCTTGGCGGACGCCCCGAACGGAAACGAGGGCAGATAGGCCCGTGCAGTGGATGACCACAAAACGCCGTTGCTCAGGGCGAAAACCTTGCCGCGCATAGCCGTTCCTCCCTTTACATGTCGCGCCACCCATGCGGACCCAAACTAGATGACATGCCATTCAGTCTAGCCATCCGGAAGCATGACATGTCAAGAGACTGGTGGGCTCGACGTAGGTGACCCGACTCGGGTCAGGGGAGATCGCGACGGATGATCCGGACGGGCGAGTGTCAGACGTCGATCCGCGATCCCATGATCACTGTGCGGTCGCGCGGTAGGCCCAGGAATTCGGCGGCGTCCGCGGTGAGGTAAGACGTCGCGATGAACAGCCGCTTGCGCCAGGGCGCCATCGTGGGCGCCGGTCCCCTCGTCAGCTCGATCTTCGACAAGAAGTACGACGCCTCGTCCAGCGAGATCGGCCCTTCGGTCTGGTCCGGGCCGAGCAGTCGCAGGGCCGAGGAGATGTCCGGCGTGTCCATATAGCCGAACCGGGCGCTGACGTGGATGATCCCGTCGCCGGCATAGCCGAGGTCGTCGACCTGGATCCGTTCGGAGTCCGGCAGATGCGGCATCGGCAACGTTTCGATCGAGACGATCAAGATCTGCTCGTGCAGCACGTGGTTGTGTTCGACGTTGGCGCGCAACGCCAGCGGCGCGGTCTGCTTGCCACGGTTGAGGAAGACAGCGGTGCCCGGCACCCGGGCCAGCGGATGCTTGTCGTCCCGCAGCCGATCGATGAACGCGCGGAGCGTGCCTTCCGCGCGTTCGCGTTCGCGGGTGACGACCTGCCGTCCGCGCTGCCAGGTGGTCATCACGGTGAACGCGGTCAGGCCGATGAGCAGCGGCAGCCAGGCGCCGTGGGCGAGCTTGGTGAGGTTCGCCGCCAGGAAGAGCAGGTCGATCGCGAGCAGGATGCCCGCGCCCAGGCCGATCTGCCACAGCGGGG
>NZ_QHHV01000232.1:0-4911 GCF_003947245.1 Actinoplanes sp. ATCC 53533
GCGGGCGGCGCGGTGTACTCCCCGGCGATCACCGACTTCACGGTGATGGTCGACCAGACCTCGCACATGTTCATCACCGGCCCGGACGTCATCCGCACGGTCACCGGCGAGGACGTCGGCATGGAGGAGCTGGGCGGAGCCCGCACGCACAACTCCCGCAGCGGCAACGCGCACTACCTGGCCAGCGACGAGGACGACGCGATCGACTACGTGCGCGCGCTGCTGTCGTACCTGCCCAGCAACAACCTGGACGAACCGACCACCTTCGACCTGCCCGCCGACCTCGCGCCGAGCGAGGTTGATCTTGATCTGGACAAGCTGATCCCGGACTCGGCGAACCAGCCCTACGACATCAAGCGGGTGGTGGAGGCCGTCGTCGACGACTTCCTGGAGGTCCAGCCGCTCTACGCGCAGAACATCGTGGTCGGCTTCGGCCGGGTCGAGGGCCGGCCGGTGGGCGTGGTGGCGAACCAGCCGATGCATTTCGCCGGCACGCTGGACATCGCGGCGTCCGAGAAGGCCGCGCGCTTCGTGCGCACCTGCGACGCCTTCAACGTCCCGGTGGTCACCTTCGTGGACGTGCCCGGCTTCCTGCCGGGCACCGGCCAGGAGTGGGACGGCATCATCCGGCGCGGGGCCAAGCTGATCTACGCGTACGCGGAAGCGACCGTCCCCAAGGTCACCGTGATCACCCGCAAGGCGTACGGCGGCGCGTACGACGTGATGGGCTCGAAGCACCTCGGCGCGGACATGAACTTCGCCTGGCCGACGGCGCAGATCGCGGTGATGGGCGCACAGGGCGCGGTCAACATCCTCTACCGCGGCGAGCTGGCCAAGGCCGAGGACCCGGCGGCGCTGCGCACCGAGCTGATCAACGAGTACGAGGACACGCTGGCGAACCCGTACATCGCGGCGGAACGCGGCTATGTGGACGCCGTCATCGCGCCGTCCGCGACCCGGGCGCAGGTCACCCTGGCGCTGCGGACGCTGCGCACCAAGCGGGAGACCCTGCCGCCGAAGAAGCACGGCAACATCCCGCTCTGAGCTGCTCAGGTGGCGTGCCGCAGCAGCAGCGCACCGCCGTAGACGAGGGCGCCCAGCGACAGCAGCCAGAAGAGGAACAGCCACACCACGTCGCCGATCAGGGTCTGCCCCTGCAACTGGGCCGCGTCGTTGTCGCTGTCGCCGCCGTGGATCGCCCAGAACAGCTCGGGCACCTGACGCGCGCCGCCCATCAGCAGGAACCAGACCCAGACATGGGCGAAGACGAGCTGAACCGGCTCCGTCGAGCGGAGGGCGACCACCCACAGGATGGCGCCGACGGCCAGGATGACGAACACGCCGAACAGGTTCCGGACCATGATCAGCACGCCGGCCAGAAAGACGAGGCTGAGCAGCAGCACCGAGCGCGGGGCGAAGTCGTGCACCAGCAGTTGCACGCCGGCGAAGCCGAAGATCGACGGGCCCAGGTAGCCGGCCACCAGCGAGACGAACCTCGACACGAAGTTCTCCTTGCCGGACAGCATCTCGCCGCTGCCCGCATGGAAGATCTTCACGTGTTTGACCGCACTGCCGAACAACCAGCCGAAGACCGCGTGACCACCCTCGTGCGCGATCGTGATCGCGTTGGTGGTGTATCGCCACAAGGGCACCGCGGCGACGAACGCCACCACCCCGGTGGACCAGGCCATACCCAGCGAGCCCGCCATCCCAGCAAGCTATCCGCGGGCGGCCGTGACCCACATCACCGGGATCTACTCAATGTGTTGCCGTTCGGCTACTCGAAGTCAGGGCGTGTTGCTGACCGCGGGCAGCCACTGACCGGCCAGCATGAAGCCACCGATCACCAGCGCGGCCAGGTCCACCGCGAGGAAGACGCCGACCCAGAAGAGCGCGGGCACATGGGTGACGCCGGCGAGCTGGTCCGCGTCCGACTCCGGCATCCGGCCCCGGCCGCGAAGCTTCTGCAGCTCGAAGACGGGCCGCACGCCGCCGATCAGCAGGAACCACACCCCCACGTACGCGAAGGCCGCCTGCACCTGCGGCGACGCGTACCAGGAGACGCCGAAGACGATCGCCCCGGTGACCAGCACGGAGACCGCGCCGAACACGTTCCGGATGTTGATCAGCATGAGCAGCAGCAGGAGCACGGCCAGCCAGAGCAGCAGCGTGATCCGGTTGCCGCCGAGCAGCCACGCGCCGCCCAGGCCGACCAGCGACGGCGCGATATAGCCCGCCAGCAGGGTGAACATCATGCCCGGCCCGGTCGGGCGGCCGGCCGACAGCGTCAGCCCGGAGGTGTCGAACTCCAGCCGGATGCCGCGCAGTTTGCGGCCCGTCAGGAGCGCGACCAGCGCGTGGCCGCCCTCATGGGCGATGGTGACGGCGTTGCGCGCCACCCGCCACAGCGGCCGGAACGAGACCACGACCAGCGCGATCACCGCCGTCACCAGGACGAGCAGGCCGGGCGGGTCCGGTTGGGCACCGAGCAGGGTGTCCCAGAGGTCACTTACCGAGTCGATCGACACAGCCCGCGAGCGTAGTCGATCAGCGCCCTCCTAGGCGCGGCGGCGCAGCACAGACTCCCGCTCGGGCATCGCGCGACGCTGCACCATCCCGCCGCCCGCGACCGCGCGGCGCGGCACCATCGCACCGCCTGAGACGGCACCGCGCTGCGTCAGCACGCCCGCGACACCGCGGCGCTGCATCCGCACACCCGCGACCGCCCCGGCCAGGACCACCGCCCCGGCAACGACAAGCACCATGACGAACGCGCCGGCGGCCGCGACGACCAGTGCGATATCGGCGATCGCGACGAGCATCCACAACGCGATCGTGGGCCTACTGCCGTGTCGACGAATCATCTTGTGCCTCCATCCGTGGTCAGCGATGAGTACCCATTCACTCATCGCTCACACCTGGAGGCCTACCGATCGGCCTTGAACCCCTGGTAGATAACCTGAAGGTCCTTCTGGCTGGCCGCCCAGTCGTCCGGCGAGGTGTACCAGGAAATGCTGTAGGCCTGCTTTCCAGGCGTGGTGATGAAGCCCCGCTTCCGCGCGTGCTGCGCGTTGCCGCTGGAGGTGGTGTATGTGAACTCCCAGTCGGCGGCCTTGCCGAGGTAGGTGAGGGGCCCGAGGTTGATCCGCTGGTAGTCCCGGTACTTCGACCCCCGCCGCTCGTCCTCCTGCTGCTCCCAGTCGGCGACGGGGTCGGGCTTGGGCTCCCTGGTTTGATCGATGATCAGCAACCGGTTGTTCTTGGTGAAATACACCTCGGTGCCCTGCGTCCGGACCGAGACGCCGTCGGGCACCGGCACCGAATAGCCATCACCCTGGTAGAGGTACCAGCCGTTCGGCACCCTGGCGGTCACCGGAGCCTTACTGCCGGCAGCGGACGACGCCGGCGCCGAAGCCTTGGCCGTCGCGGGCGCGGGTCCGCCAGCCGGCGCCGAACTGGGCACGGTGGACGGCTTGCCAGCCGCACTGGCGGCAGGCACGACCCCGGCCGGGCCGGGATCCTGCGCCTGGTCACCCTGCTCGTCCCCGAAAGCCAGCGGAACCAACACCGCAAGAGCCACCAGCAGTACGGCGACCAGCACGCCGATCGCGATGACGGTCTGCCGGCGGGTGAGCGTGGTGCCCAGGACGGTGATGCCACGAGCGCCCGAGGAGGGCGTGCGCACGGTCATCGGCTGCCAGGCGGGGCGGCTCGGCTTACCGAACGCCGGAGCGCCGGAGACGGGCGCTGCGGGGGCGGCGGCCTCGGTGTGGGCTGCCGGGGCCCTGCGGGGCTGCTTCGGTGCGGCGGCCGGCTTGATGACCCGGGTACGGCCCGCGTCGGGCGCGGCGATCACGGTGGCGGGACCGTTGTCAGCGTCGTCGGCCTTCGGCGTGCCGGCCTTCAGGGTTCCGGTTTTCAGTATTTCGGTCTTCGGCGTTTCGGTGTTCGGTGTTTCGGTGTTCGGTGTTTCGGTGTTCGGCGTTTCGGGTGGTGCCGTGGGGGTGGCGCTGTTCGCGCCGGTTGGCTTCGGCTCGACGGCCGACTTCGGCTCAGGCTCCGGTTCGGACGCTTCGACCGTGGACGAGCGCGCGTCCGCGTCGGCCGCTGCATCGGCTTCGGCCGTTGTTTTGTCCGCAGATGCCTGATCCGCGGATGCCTGGTCGTCGTCGGTGGCTTTGCCCGCTTCTGCCGGCGTGGCGAGCCCGCTCGACGCAGCGGATGACTCGACGCTCGGTGTTGTGATGTCAGCGGCAGGCTCAGCCGTAGCCGCGGCGGCAGCCGTCCGACCACGGCCCTTCTTGCGGGACGCCTTGGTGGTCGAGCCGGTCGCGACACCGGTGGTCGCCGCGGACTTGGCGGCTTCTTCGGAGGCGGGGCCCGGGTCGGCAGCCGTGATCTTCGGGCCGCTCGCCTCGGCGTCGTCTGCCCCGGTCTTCGGCGCTCCCACCTCAGTTCCGGGCGCGCCGGTTCCGGTCTCGGGCGAGACCACCTTGGCGCCGGTCCCGGTTGTGCCAGTCCCAGCCGCCGGCGATTCCGCGTTGGCACCTGCCTGAGCCGCGCCGATCTCAGCCTCGACTAGGCCCGCGGCGGTCCCAGTCTTGGCCGCATTGGCCTTGACCTTGGGCGAGTCGGCCCCGGCCTTCGCCGCAGCAGTCCCGGCCCCGGGCGAGTCCGCCTCAGCCCTGGCCTCGGGCACATCGGTCCCGGCTTCGGACGAGTCCGCTCCGGCCCTCGCCGCAGCAGTCCCGACCTCGGACGAGTCAGCCCCAACTCCAGCCTCGGACGCATCGGTCCCGGCTTCAGACGAGTCCGCCCCGACAGTTCCAACCGCGGACGAGTCGGCCCCAACTCCAGCCTCGGACGTATTGGTCCCGGCTTCAGGCGAGTCCGCCCCGACCCTCGCCGCAG
>NZ_QHHV01000233.1:0-10243 GCF_003947245.1 Actinoplanes sp. ATCC 53533
ATCGACCTCGGCACCACGAACTCCTGCGTCAGCGTTCTCGAGGGCGGTGAGCCCACCGTCGTCGCGAACGCGGAAGGCTCCCGGACGACGCCGTCCATCGTCGCCTTCGCGCGCAACGGCGAGGTGCTCGTCGGCGAGGTCGCCAAGCGTCAGGCGGTGACCAACCCCGACCGGACGATCCGTTCGGTCAAGCGGGAGGTCGGCACGAACTGGTCCGTCGACATCGACGGCAAGAAGTACACCCCGCAGGAGATCTCGGCGCGGGTGCTCATGAAGCTCAAGCGCGACTCCGAGGCCTACCTCGGCGAGTCGGTCACGGACGCGGTCATCACCGTGCCGGCCTACTTCAACGACGCGCAGCGGCAGGCCACCAAGGAGGCCGGTGAGATCGCGGGCTTCAACGTCCTGCGCATCGTCAACGAGCCCACCGCCGCCGCGCTCGCCTACGGCCTGGACAAGGGCTCCAAGGAGCAGACCGTCCTGGTCTTCGACCTCGGCGGCGGCACCTTCGACGTCTCCCTGCTGGAGCTGGGCGAGGGCGTCATCGAGGTCAAGTCGACCTCCGGTGACAACCACCTCGGCGGCGACGACTGGGACCAGCGGGTCATCGACCACCTGGTCAAGACCTTCCGCGGCGAGCACGGCATCGACCTGTCCGCCGACAAGATGGCGCTGCAGCGGCTGCGCGAGGCCGCCGAGAAGGCGAAGATCGAGCTCTCGGCCGCCTCGACCACCAGCATCAACCTGCCGTACATCACGGCCGGCCCGGCCGGCCCGCTGCACCTCGACACGACCCTCAACCGGTCGGAGTTCCAGCGCATGACGCAGGACCTGCTGGACCGCTGCAAGGGCCCGTTCGAGCAGGCCATCAAGGACGCCGGCATCAAGGTCTCGGACGTCGACCACGTCATCCTGGTCGGCGGCTCCACCCGGATGCCCGCGGTGTCCGACCTGGTCAAGTCGATGATCGGCCGCGACCCGAACAAGGGCGTCAACCCGGACGAGGTCGTCGCCGTCGGCGCCGCCCTGCAGGCCGGTGTGCTCAAGGGTGAGGTCAAGGACGTCCTGCTGCTCGACGTGACCCCGCTGTCGCTGGGCATCGAGACCAAGGGCGGCATCTTCACCAAGCTCATCGAGCGCAACACCACGATCCCGACCAAGCGCTCCGAGGTCTTCACCACGGCCGACGACAACCAGCCGTCCGTGCTGATCCAGGTCTTCCAGGGCGAGCGGGAGATCGCGGCGTACAACAAGAAGCTCGGCACCTTCGAGCTGACCGGCCTGCCGCCGGCGCCGCGCAACGTGCCCCAGATCGAGGTCACCTTCGACATCGACGCGAACGGCATCGTGCACGTCGGCGCCAAGGACATGGGCACCGGCAAGGAGCAGAAGATGACGATCACCGGCGGCTCCGCGCTGCCGAAGGACGACATCGAGCGCATGATGCGCGACGCCCAGGACCACGCCGACGAGGACAAGCAGCGCAAGGAGGACGCGGAGACGCGCAACCTGGCCGAGCAGCTGCAGTGGCAGACCGAGAAGTTCCTGGCCGAGAGCGGCGACAAGCTGCCCGAGGACGCGCGCGGCCAGATCAGCGAGGCGCTGGGCGACCTGCGCGGCGCGCTGGGCGGCAGCGACATCGAGAAGATCAAGACCGCGCACGAGAAGCTGGCGCAGGTCTCGCAGCAGGCGGGTTCGCTGCTGTACGCGCAGCAGAACCAGGACGGCACGCAGGGCGCACCCGGCCCGGACGGCACGCAGGGCGCTCCCGGTGGCCCTGACGCGGGTGCACCCGGCGCGAGCGCGGGCCCGAAGGCCGGCGCGGACGACGTCGTGGACGCCGAGATCGTCGAGGACGACAAGAAGTGAGCCGGTCGGACGACGAGAACGACGGTCAGGGCACCGAGCGCGTCGTCATCCGGGACCGGCGCAAGATCGACGTGAAAGGTAAGGACACCAAGGTGGCCAAGCAGGCCGAGGAGGAGTCCGCGGGAGGCGCCCACCGCGCCGCCGAGGAGCCCGAGGAGGGCGTGATTGTCGACACGCCCGCCCTCGGGGCCGAGCTGGAGGCGTTGCGCACCGAGCTCGACGAGCGGACCAGGGACCTGCAGCGGGTGTCGGCCGAATACGCCAACTACCGCAAGCGGGTCGACCGCGACCGCAGCGTGGCCGCCGAGCAGACCACCGGCTCGGTGCTCACCTCGCTGCTGCCGCTGCTGGACGACGTCGACCGGGCCCGCGAGCACGGTGACCTGGTCGGACCGTTCGCCACGGTGGCCGAGGCGCTCAACGCCTCGGTCGGCAAGCTCGGTCTCGTGGCGTTCGGCGAGAAGGGCGACCCGTTCGACCCGACCCGCCACGAGGCGGTCGCGCATCTGACGTCCGCCGACGTCACGGAGCCGACCTGCGTCGAGGTCATGCGCCGCGGTTACACCCTGGGCGAGCGGCTGTTGCGGCCCGCCCTGGTCGCGGTCGCCGACCCCGAGTGACACGCACCTGTCCCGCCCACCGCGAGGTGGGCGGGACCTCGGCACATGCGACGACGATCCGGTGGAGGAGGTGGGCTGGATGAGTTCGAAGGACTGGTTGGAGAAGGACTTCTACGCCGTTCTCGGGGTGGGCAAGTCCGCCTCCGCCGATGAGATCAAGAAGGCGTACCGCAAGCTGGCCCGGGAGAACCATCCGGACCACAACCCCGGCAACAAGGACGCCGAGGACCGGTTCAAGGCCGCGTCCGAGGCGTACGACGTGCTGTCGGACGACAAGAAGCGCAAAGAGTACGACGAGATGCGCTCCCTGTTCGGCTCGGGCGCGTTCCGCCGGGGCGCCCGCCCGGGTGGTTCCCAGTTCGACCCGTCCGACCTGTTCGGCGGCGGGTTCAGCGGGGCCGGCCAGGGTGCCGCGGGCGGCGACCGCCGGTTCGGCGGGGCCGGGTTCTCCGACATCTTCAGCTCCATCTTCTCCGGCGGTGGCGCCGGCGGGGCGGGAGCAGGCGCACGCCGGGGACCCCAGCGTGGCCGGGACGTCGAGGCCGAGGTCACGCTCGACTTCGCGCACGCGGTCAAGGGCACGACGCTGCCGCTGACGCTGCGGTCGCCGGGTGTCTGCGACACCTGCCACGGCAACGGGGCGAAGCCCGGCACGGTGCCGCGGACCTGTCCGCAGTGCCACGGCTCCGGGCTGATCTCCCGCAACCAGGGGTCGTTCAGCTTCTCCGAGCCGTGCCGCGAGTGCCAGGGCGCGGGCAGCATCGTCGACGACAAGTGCCCGGAGTGCCGGGGCACGGGCGGGGTGACCAAAAACCGCACGATCAACGTGCGCTTTCCCGCCGGGGTCGCCGACGGCCAGCGCATCCGGCTCTCGGCCCGGGGCGAGCCGGGCGAGAAGGGCGGCCCGGCCGGCGACCTGTACGTGCAGGTCAAGGTCAGGCCGGATGAGATCTTCGGGCGCACCGGGGACGACATCACGCTGACCGTGCCGATCACGTTCGCGGAGGCGGTGCTCGGCACCGACCTGCGCGTGCCCACGCTGGACAGCCCCGTGACGCTGCGGGTGCCGGCCGGCACGCCGAGCGGCCGCACGCTGCGGGCGCGCGGCAAGGGCGTGCAGCGTCGCGACGGCCAGGCCGGCGATCTGCTGGTCACCGTCGAGGTGCAGGTCCCGTCCCCGGCCGCGGTGACCACCGAGGCCCGGGACGCGCTGGAACAGTTCGCGAAGCTCACGCCGAACGCCGAGCGGGAGCGCATCGAGGCCCGGCTGCGCCGCGGTTAGCTTCAGGACCTTTGTCAGGAGGTGGCACATGTATGAAGAGATCAGCATCTCGGTGGAGCAGGCCTCCGATGCGAAGGTCCTGATCATCTCCGTCGCGGCGAGGCTGGCCGGCATGCACCCGCAGACCCTGCGCCAGTACGACCGGCTCGGCCTGGTGCAGCCGGGCCGGGCCGGTGGCGGCGGCCGCCGGTACAGCGAGCGGGACGTGGCCCTGCTCCGCGAGGTGCAGAAGCTAAGCCAGGAGGAAGGTGTCAACCTGGCCGGCATCAAGCGGATCATCGGGCTCGAACAGCTCCTGGGTGAGCTGCAGGAGCGGATCGCCGAGCTGGACCAGCAGCTCGGCGACGCCTATCAGCGGATCGCTCAGCTCGAGGCCGTCGGGCCGTATCCGGGCCGCGATCTGGTCAGGCAGGAGCGCCCGTCGACCGCCCTGGTGGTGTGGCGGCCGCGCCGCTCGGGCGAGCGGTAACAGCCGGCTGTCCAGGACAGCCGGCTGTCTCAGCAGCGTCGGCCGGCTGTCTCAGCAGCGGTCGAAGGCGCCTTCAGCGTCGGCCGAAGGCGGCGAGGCGGCGGGGGTGGCGCACCAGGCCACCCTCGATCCAGTCCTCGTATTCGAACAGCTCGGGCCGGGTCATCAGCACCCGGCAGTTGTGCGCCCACATCGCCATCGGCTCGTCGCCGACCTCTTCCGCGCGCTCGATGTACTTTTTCAGCCGCCGCTTGCGCTGCGACGATGCGTTGGGACGCACGCCGTCGGCCGCGTAGATGTACATGCAGTGCAGCGCGAACCGGCGGGCCGGGCATTGCCGGTCCATCGCCAGCTCGAAAAGGGTCGGCGCCAGTACGTCACCCGCGATGAGCAGGTCCCAGTCGGACGGCATCGCGTCCAGGGGAACGGCCTCGGGGTGGTATGCCCAGGCCTGCAGCTCTTCCGGTCGCGGGTCGACCGGGTTGACAAACCCGAAGAATGCAGACTCGCGCACGGTCACGACGCCGCCTCGTCTAGCTCACTCATGCCGCCGTCCTCCCCGGCAGAGGGCCGTGCTGACCCGCTGGGAAGGCATCCCCCTGCATCCGGCGAGTCGCTGGTCACCCGATAACACGTTGTTGTCGCGGCGACACGTTAGCGCGAGGGGCGCGTTCTATGGAAGTCGTAAGAGATCACTTTCGGATACTGGCCAGTAGCTTAGTGCTCGCTGAACGCGGAAAGGGTCATTCAGCAGCTGGGAGGGCACCCACCGGGCGACGCACGGCGGTCCTTTTCCGGAGCTTCGCCTTGAACCAGGCGTAATCCGACAGGCGTGCCAACATCGGCCCGGTCACCACCGTGATGAGCACGTAGGCGGTCGCGAGCGGGGCCAGCTCGGGCTCGACGCCGGACGCCACGGCCAGCCCGGCGATGACGATCGAGAACTCGCCGCGCGGCATCAGGGCGAGCCCGGCCCGGACCTGGCCGGGCAGCGCGACGCCGACGCGCCGGGCGGCGAAGATGCCGGTCAGCACCTTGGTCAGCATGGTCAGCGCGGCGAGCCCCAGCGCGGGCAGCAGCACCGCCGGCATCGTGGCCGGGTCGGTGGAGAGCCCGAAGACGACGAAGAACACCGCGGCGAACAGGTCCCGCAACGGCGACAGGATCTGCACCGCGTGGTGTGCGACCGGACCGGAGAGCGCGATTCCCACCAGGAAGGCGCCCACAGCAGCGGACACCTTCAGCTCGGCGGCCACCCCGGCCACGAACAGGGTCAGGCCCAGCACGCTGAGCAGCAGCGCCTCGGCGTCCTTCACCGAGATGAAGCTGGAGATCACGTGGCCGTACCGGATCGCCATGACCAGCACCGCGACCACCGTGAGCACCGCGACGGCCAGCGCCTTGGCGCCGCCGAAGAGGCCCATCCCGGCCAGGACGGCGGTGACCAGCGGCAGGTAGAACGCCATCGCCAGGTCCTCGATGACCAGCACCGACAGGACCACCGGCGTCTCGCGGTTACCGAGCCGGCCCAGGTCGCCCAGCACCTTGGCGATCACCCCGGACGACGACACCCAGGTGATCCCGGCCAGGACCAGCGCGGCCTCCCAGCCCCAGCCGAGCAGGAACGCGAAGCCGGCCCCGGGCAGCGCGTTGAACAGCGCGTCGAGCACCCCGGCCGGCGCGGCCGAACGCAGGTTGCCGACGAGCTCGCTCGCCGAATATTCCAGGCCCAGCATGACCAGCAGCAGGATGACGCCGATCTCGGCGCCGACCTCGATGAACTCCTTGCTCGCCGACAGCGGCACCAAGCCGCCGTGCCCGAAGGCGAGCCCGGCGAGCAGGTAGAGCGGGATGGGCGAGAAGCCGAAACGGCGCCCGATGCGGCCGAGCATGCCGAGCGCGAAGAGGAGCGCGCCGACCTCGATGAGCAGGATCGTCGTGCTGTGCACTGTTCTCTCCTGAGGTGCCTTTGGCTGGGGTTTTCCGCCGCGGGTTGGCTCAGTCGGTGTCGCCGGCGAGGATGGCGGTGACGCCGTCCAGGCCCTCGCGGGTGCCGACGGCGACGACGACGTCGTTGGCCTCGAAGCCGAAGGACGGGCCGGGGGAGGCGATCACCTCGCGGTCGCGCAGGACAGCCACGATGGAGGCGCTGGTGCGGGTGCGGGCCCGGGTGTCACCGAGCCGGCGGCCGACGAACGGCGAGCCGGCCGGCAGCGCGATCTGCTCGGTGAGCAGGCCCGCGGCCTGCTGCCGGAGCCCGGCGAGCTGACCGAGCATCAGGGACGCGCCGAGGACGTCGGCGAGCGCCTCGGCCTCGTCGTCGGTGAGCGGGATCGACGCCAGGCAGGAATCGGGATCGTCCACGTCGTAGAGCACCAGGTCGCGACGGCCGTTGCGGTGCGAGACCACACCGACCGTACGGCCCGACGAGGTGATCAGGTCGTGCCGAACACCGATGCCTGGGAGCGGAGTCTGCTCTACCCGTACGCGCACGGCACCAACGGTATCGGATCAGTCAGGCAGGACGGGCCATCCGCTCGTTACGTACCACGATCAGCAGCGCCAGCCCGGCCAGGCAGAGCCCGGTGCACAGCCAGTACGCGAGCCGGTAGTCGAACCGCTGGGCGATCCCGAACAACGGCCCGGCCAGCATCGCTCCCATCGGAAACGAGTTGGTGAACAACGTCGTGGCCCGCCCGGGATGCCGGGGCAGCATGTTCTGCATGTAGGTGATGCCGAGGCCGGAGATCGCGGCGATGAACAGCGCGTTGAGCACCTGCCCGCCGATCAGCAGCCACAGGTCGGTGGACACGGCGACCAGCGCGAAGTAGGAGACACCGCACGCCGAGCCGGCGAATAGCAGCCGGCGAATCGGCATCCTGGTGGCGAGCACGCCCAGGCCCAGCATGAGCGGGATCTCGAACGCGGCGCAGAGCCCGAGCAGCAGGCCGGCGTCGCTGACATCGCCGCCCAGGTCGGTGCTGATGAACAGGGGCAGCGCCTGCACCGAGAGGGTCAGCGGCGTCTGCAGCAGGGTGAAGGCGGCGGCGGTGAGCCACAGCGTCCACCTCGGTGCGTCGGGACGGTCGTCGATCGGGGCGTCCGGGGCGCGGGCGACCGGCGCGGGAACCTCGTCCAGCCAGAAGATCGCGACCGCGGCGGCGAGTGCGTACATCAGCGCCGCCGTGCCGTAGACCCAGACGAAGCCGCCGGCGTCCAGCAGGAAGGCCGCCAGCGGCGGTCCGGCGACCCAGGCGAGCGAAAAGACCGTACGCAGGGCGCTGATGCCCAGGGCGGCGCGGGCCGGGTCGTCGCGTTCGAGCACCTGCCGGGCGTACGCGAATGCTTGCGGGAACAGCGACGCGGCCAGCGCGAACGTCGTGACCGTCAGCGCGAGCAGCACCCAGTAGTCGCGGGCGATCGCGGTCAGGCCGGCACCGAGCAGGCCGGCCAGCGCACCGCCGATCAGCAGCCGGCGCCGGATCGGCCACCGGTCGGAGATCCGGCTGATCAGGACGGAGCCGAGCACACCGGCGAGGGGCGTGGCGATCAGGAAGAACGTGATCTTCGCCGGGCCGGCGGCGACGTCCGTGCTGAGGAACAGCGACAGGAAGGGGGTGAACATGGCGGTCGAGCTGCCGACGGCCAGGAACAGGAAACCAAGGGGGAGCAGGGCTCGACCGATGCGTGCCCCGGACTGCGACGATGTCTCCGAGACCATTACGGCCACGCTACGGCCATCGGGTGGCGTTGCCCACGGTGACGCCGGTTACCTTCGACGGAGCGGGAGGTCAGGGCGATGACGGTGGCTCCGCCTCGGGCCCTGGGCGCTGTCGTGCTCGTTCTCGCGCTCGCGGGATGCTCCGTGGTCGACGTGGTTCGGCGCAGCCCGCCGCCACGGCCCACGCCCACGCCGCCACCCGCGGCGTTCGAGCTGCGCAGCAGTGTCGTCCGGGTCCCGGCGGGCTTCCACGCGCGGACGGTGTCGTTCCTCGACGCCCGCTTCGGGGCCGCGCTGTTCACCAAGTGCTCGCTTCCCAAGCGGCGGGTCGGCAACCACAACGACTGCACGGCCCGCCTGTTCGTGACCGATGACGGCGGCGGCAGCTGGGTCGCGCGGGATCATCCGGAGCCGGTCGCCGACGGGCACCAGCTCACGCTCGGTGTCGGCGGTCAGGTCGCCCTGCTCGCCGAGCCGCAGCACTGGTATCTGTCGAACGACGCCGGCCGAACGTTCCGGCCCAGCACCGTCGATCCGCTCCCGGCGGAGTACGAGATCTGCTGCGACCGCGAGCCGGAGCGCGAGGTGCTGCGGTCGGGCCGCCCGTTGCCGGCCGCGCCGGCCCTGTCCCAGCCGCTGACCTCGGTGCTGGCGCGGCCGGGGCGTGACCTGTGGGTGGCCGGCGCCGAGGGCACCGCCGTTTCCGGCGACGACGGGCGCAGCTGGACGACGGTGGTCGTGCCGGGCCGGGAGGCGGACGTCACTCAGCTGACGCTGCGGGCGTCGGCCGACAACGAGGACGTGTGGCTGCTCGCCGGGACGGTGGCCCCGCGGGCGTACCCGCAGATCTGGCGCCTCGACGGCGGCGCCTGGCTGCCGGTCGAGGCGGAGGGACATCCGCGCGACAGCATTTCGGCCGCCCCGGTGGGCGGCGGCGCGCTGGCGGTCTCCACCCCGTCCGGGATCGGGCTGGTCGCGCCCGGCCAAGGCTGGCGGCCGACGGACTGGCCGGCCCGGGGCCTGCTGCGCACGCTGCGCGACGGCACGCTGCTGGCCCGCGACGACCTGACCGGCGCCCTGTGGCTCGGCCCCGGCGGGGGCACCCGGCGCGCCTGGATCAAGCTGGAACTGAGACCCGAAACCTAAGTGGCATGCCCCGGTCGACTGGCCGACCTAGAGTTGAGTGGAATACGCTCAAGTCTCGGATTGCTGCACTACTGGGAAGATCCGATCCAGGGGAGCTCATGAACGCCGAACGACTGACCACCAAGAGCCGCGACGTCATCACCGGTGCGGTCGCCGACGCGAATCAGCGTGGCCACGCCACCGTTGAACCGTGGCATCTGCTTCTTTCGCTGCTCGACACCGGCGGTTCCACGGCGTCGGCGCTGCTGCGCGCGGTGGGTGCCAACCCGGCCGACGTACGGCGCGCGGCCGTCCGCGCGGTCGAGCAGCAGCCCTCCGCCCGCGGCTCCAGCACCGCGGAGCCGAGCCTGTCGCGCGAGTTCGTCAACGCGATCGGCGAGGCCGAGCTGATCGCCAAGCCGCTCGGCGACGAGTACGTCTCCACCGAGCACCTGCTGGCCGGACTGGCCCGCGTCGGCGGCGCGGTCGGCAAGACCCTGCGCGACGCCGGCGCCACCGAGGAGACCCTGGTCGGGGCCTTCCCCGCGGTGCGTGGCGGCGACCGGCGGGTCACCACCGCCGAGCCCGAGCAGACCTACCAGGCGCTGGAGAAATACAGCGTGGACCTGACCGCGCTGGCCCGCGAGGGCAAGATCGACCCGGTGATCGGCCGCGACGCCGAGATCCGCCGGGTGGTGCAGGTGCTGTCCCGGCGCACCAAGAACAACCCCGTGCTGATCGGTGAGCCCGGCGTCGGCAAGACCGCGATCGTCGAGGGCCTGGCCCAGCGCATCGTGGCCGGCGACGTGCCGGAGACCCTGCGCGACAAGAAGCTGGTCTCGCTCGACCTCGGCGCGATGGTCGCCGGCGCGCAGTACCGCGGCCAGTTCGAGGAGCGCCTCAAGAGCGTGCTCGAGGAGATCCGCAACTCCAACGGCCAGGTCGTCACCTTCCTCGACGAGCTGCACACCGTCGTCGGCGCCGGCAAGGGCGAGGGCTCGATGGACGCCGGCAACATGCTCAAGCCGATGCTGGCCCGCGGTGAGCTGCGGATGGTCGGCGCGACCACGCTGGACGAATACCGCGAGCACATCGAGAAGGATCCCGCCCTGGAGCGGCGCTTCCAGCCGGTCGTCGTCGGCGAGCCCACGGTCGAG
>NZ_QHHV01000234.1:0-17385 GCF_003947245.1 Actinoplanes sp. ATCC 53533
CGGCGCGCCGCCGCCAACTCTCACCGAATGGACGGCCACCTGGCTGCCCGTGCACCTGGCCGGTGCGGCCACCCTCGCGAAATACGAGTCGATGTTGCGCTGCCACATCCTGCCCGTGTTCGGCAGTCATCGCCTCGATGCGATCACCCGCATCGAGGTGAAGGCGTTCGCCCGCTCCCTGTCCGGCCGGCTGGCGCCGGTCACCGTGCGCAGCGTCATTACCGTGCTGGGCCTCGTGCTGCGGGAGGCCATCGACGAGCACTACCTGTTGTTTGACCCGACCGCGCGTCTGCGGCTGCGAGATGGGCCCGATGAGCCCCGTCCGACTGCCACCCCGGATCAAGTCCGGTGCTTGGCCGCCCGGATGCCGAACCTCCATGCCCACGCCCTGGTGATCACCGCTGCCTACACCGGCATGCGCTTCGGTGAACTCGCCGGGCTCAGCCGCGCCAACGTCCACCTCGACCGGGCCTTGATCCACGTCGCCGGCGACACCGGCGCCCTGCATGAGGTCAGTGGTGGCCGCTGGCTTGGTCCACCCAAGACCAAGGCCGCCGTCCGCGACATCCGGCTACCGCCGTTCCTGGTCGACGGCCTCGACCGGCTGTTGCACGCCCACCCGTACGAGACCGTGTTCTGCACGGATGCCGGCCGGTGGTGGTGGCGTACCACCTTCATCGAACGCACCTGGCGGCCCGCCTGCGACGGCGATGCCGCTCACGGCTGGGCACCGCTTCTCACCGGCTTCCGGTTTCACGATCTGCGACACACCCACCGCACCTGGATGGACGAGGACGGTATCGCCGAGCCACTCAAGAGCCAGCGGCTCGGTCACCAACTGCCCGGTATCCGCGGCGTCTACGCTCACGTCACCGAACCGATGCACCCGCCGCTGTTGGCCGCCCTGCAGAATCGCTGGCTCGGCAGCGGCGGCTACTGGTAACGGCCCACAGCTGGCCTGCCTCATTACCGGGGGAGCAGAACTGCTCCCCCGACACCAAAGAGCATCAATCACGAAGATCCATGATTGATGCTCTGACCTGCGAAAACTTGTGGGCGATACTGGGATCGAACCAGTGACCTCTTCCGTGTCAAGGAAGCGCGCTCCCGCTGCGCCAATCGCCCTCGATCTCTTGCCGAGGTGGAGACGGGATTTGAACCCGTGTACACGGCTTTGCAGGCCGTTGCCTCGCCTCTCGGCCACTCCACCGAGCTGGCCCCGCACGTAACCTGTGGCGGCCTCTCCGAGCGGACGACGGGATTCGAACCCGCGACCCTCACCTTGGCAAGGTGATGCGCTACCAGCTGCGCTACGTCCGCTTGTCTCTCCGGCGCGTTCCCCGGCGACGGATGAAACATTAGCCGGTCTCCCGCCGCCTTGCCAAACCGGGGTCCCCCGGCGCGTCGCCGAGGGGTTGTCCACAGGCACGGAAACCGGCGAGCGCGTCGCCCGTCCACCGGCTTGGATGGGCTCATGCAGATCCGACAGGTCACCGCCGAAGATCGCACCGACACCATCTTTCCGCTGCAGACGTATGCGTTCATGCCTTCCCCGTGGGCCGACGCCGACCGGGTGATCTACGCCGGCCGGATGCAATACTTCCGCACCACGCTGACTCTCGTCGCCGAGGAGGATGGCCGGGCGCTCGCCGGCGTCGCCGCCCTTCCGATGCGGCAGAACGTGCGCGGTGTCCTGCACGACATGGCCGGCGTCGCTTCCGTTACGACCCATCCGGCCGCCCGCCGTCGTGGTCTCGTCCGCGAGTTGCTCGGCCGCCTGCTGCGGCAGATGAGCGAGCAGGGCTGCACCGTCAGCGCCCTCTACCCGTTCCGCCCTTCCTTCTACGGCCGCTTCGGGTTCGTCGGCCTTCCCCGGGCCCGCACGGCCACCTTCGCCCCGGAGGGCCTCTCCCACCTCCTGAGGGCCGATCTGCCGGGCGAGGTGGAGCAGTTCACCATGCGGGAGGGGTTCGACGATTACAACGCCCTCACGCTGCGCCTGCTGGGAGAGCGGCATGGCTTCTCGGTGTACGACGAGGTGCGCACCGCGGAGTTCCGGGAAGACCCGCGCTGGGTGGCGGTCGCCCGGGTTGACGGCGAGGTGGTGGCGGCGGTGGCCTATCGCATCGACCGGTTCGGCGGCGATCTGATCGCCGACGACCTGCTGGCCACGGGTCCGCTGGGCCGGGCGCTTCTGCTGCAGTATTTCGCCCGCCACGTGGACCAGGTGGCGCGTGTGATCGTGACTATCGGCGCGGACGAGGTGCCGGAGCTGTGGGGGACCGACTTCGCCGTGCTCACGCAGGGCAAGGTGGCTTACCCGAGCAACGGCGGTCCGATGGCCCGGCTGCTGTCGATGGAGGCGCTCACCGGCACGGTCACGACGGCGGAGGAGTCGATCACGGTCGAGGTGGTCGACGATGACTTCATCGCCGGGCGCTACCTGCTGGCCGGTGAGAGCGGGCGGCTCACCGTGGAGCCGAGCAAGAACGAGCCACAGGCGACGCTCACCTGCGCGGCCATCTCGGCGCTCGCCTACGGCGTGCTCGATCCGATCGAGATCGTGACCAGGGGCCTCGGCCAGGTGGAGCCGTCGGCGGCCGGCCCGTTGAACGCCCTGTTCCCGAGGCGAATGCCCTACCTGTTCGCCGACTTCTAGATCAGTTTCCGGAGAGCCGAGGACGGGGAGGACGAGCAGATGAGGTCAGACGGCAGCGGGAAGGCCGGCGGAGCTGAAGGCCCGTCCGTCGTCCGTGACCAGCGCCGAGTCGTAGCCGTCCGCTGCCAGTTTGGAGAGCCAGGCGATGCCGGGTTCGCCCATGGCCAGGGCCGCTGTCGCGTAGGCGTCGGCCAGGGCGAGGTCAGGTCCCACCACCGTCACCGATCGCAGGCCACGGGCCGGCCCACCGGTTCGCGGGTTGAACACGTGATCTCCGCGCTCATAGGTCCCGGAGGTCGCCACTGCCCGGTCGCTCACCGTGAGGACCCAGCTCAGCTTGTCCGCTTCCCATGGGTGCCGGATGCCGACCCGCCAGGGGGCTCCCGTGCCGGTGAGTCCCCGGGCCCGGATGTCGCCGCCCGCGTTCACGCAGTGGTTGACCGAGCCAGCCTCCGCCAGGCGGGCGGAGGCGATCTCCACCGACCAGCCCTTGACGTAGCCGGAGGGGTCGAGCGGCCCTGCCGCGTAGGCATCGAAGTAGCCGTCCGTCTCGCGCCACAGGTCGGCGCAGGCCTCCAGCACGTGCCGCATGTCCGTCGAGCAGTCCGCCGGGTCGATCTCTCGCCGGCGGAGCCTGCTGACCTCGCTGTCCTCGCGGTAGGTGCTGAAGCGCCGGTCCACCTCGTGCAGCCAGCCGCACACGTCGTCGATCATCGCGCGCAGGTCGTCTTCGGGCAGGTTGTCGGCCAGGTCGATGCTGACGACCGTGCCCATGACGTGCTCGGCGTGGTGCATGGCGCCGGACTCTACGCCGTCGCCTGGTCGATGGCCGCCTGCAGCGACTTCACGTACGACTCGGAGGTGAACGTCGCGCCGGAGACCGCGTCGACCTCGGCGCTCTGGGCCTTCAGGGTTCCCTGCTTCAGTGAGGCGATCGCCGGGGGGTTGATCGTCGCGCTGTCGCCGGTGACGGGGTACGTCGCGTCCGCTGCGGTGATCTTGCCGCCGGAGATCTTGATCGAGACCTGGATGGCGCCGTACGGGTTCTTCGCCGCCGAGCCCTTGAAGATGCCGTTCTTGAGGCCGCTGCCGCCGGCCTCGCCCGAGGCGTCCGCTTCGTCGTCGTTCTCTTCGGCCGGCGAGGTGGTCGGATTCTTCGACGAGGGCTTCTTTGTCGAGGAGGCCGCGGGCTCCGGGTCGGCGTCCTGGCCCGAGTTCGCCAGGTCGACGACGGGCGGCGCGGCCGAGGGAACCACCGGCGCGGAGACGCTCAGCCGGACCCCGACGATCAGGGCGGCGCCGGTCAACGTTCCGATGGCTGCTGCGGTACTGCGTCGCATGAGGAAACTCCCGGAATCAGAATTCGAAGGGGTCGAGGTGCAACTGGCTGTCTGGCACTTCCAATTCGCGCAGGGTCTGCACCGCGGCGTCCACCAGCCCGGGCGGGCCGCACAGATAGACGTCCCGGCGGTTGACGTCGGGCACCAGCCCGAGCAGGCCGTTCGCCGTGAAGAGCCGGCGAGGGCCCGGGTCGTTGCGGGAGCCGACGATGTAGCGGACCCAGGCGTCGCGGCGCTCGGCCAGGTCCTCCAGCTCCTCGCGGAAGACCAGCTCGTCGGGGCGGCTGGCCCGGTAGATCACGATCGTGTCCGGCGGCATGTCCTCGAGCAGGGCCCGGATCGGCGCGATGCCGCTGCCGCCCGCGATCAGCAGTGCCCGGCGGCGGGTTCGGCGCTGCGCGGTGAACGTGCCGAACGGGCCTTCCGCCAGGATCGTCGTGCCCGGCTGCATCTCCGCGAGCTTCGCGGTGTGCCCGCCGACCGCGGTGACGGTCAGGCGCAGCCACTGCGAGTTCGGCGCGGCCGAGAGCGAGAACGGGTGCGTCTGCCACCAGCCGTTGGCGGTCAGGAAGCGCCAGCGCATGAACTGGCCCGCCTGGGCCGGCAACCGGTCCAGGTTGCGGCCGTCGATGTAGATCGAGAACGTGTTTCCGCCCTCGGCGACGACCTCGGCCACCTCGAAGCGGTGCCGTGCGTTGAGCCACAGCGGCTCGACCAGCCTGCCCCAGAACAGGGCTGCGACGACCAGGGCGGCGAGCCCGGGCCAGAAGACCGATGCGAAGCGGCCGGACAGGTCCGCGCCGGTGGCGACCTGGTGGCCGTAACCGAGCAGCAGCACGAAGTAGGCGGTGAGGTGGATGAAGTGCCAGAGCTCGTAGGGCAGCTTGCTGCGCGCGGCCCGGATCGAGATCACGCTGATCAGCACCAGCAGGCCGGTGGCCACCGTGGCACTGATCATCTCGGGCAGCGTGGTGATGATCGTCCAGCCCTGGTCGATGACGCCGGATTCGGCGGTCAACGCGTAGCCGTAGACGATGAAGACGATGTGCGCGAGCACCGTGACGACCAGCGTCGTGCCCAGCCAGCGGTGCCAGCGCAGCAGGTCGCGGGCGCCGACCCACTCCTCGAGCCAGGACACCCGGCTCATCATCAGCAACTGGATGAAGAGCAGGTAGCCGGCGATCAGCCCGGTGATCCGGCCGACGGCCATCATCAGCGTGGCGGTGTCGTTGATCGCGCCGGCCTGGGTGTCGAAGAGCCACAGCGAGACGCTCGTGGCGAGCCCGGAGAAGAACAGCAGGACCGTGAGCAGTCGGTTGCCCGACGTGGCCTCGGCCGGCGGGCGGTCGTCGGTGACGATCGCGGGTCCGGTGCCCTGCCAGCCGGACTCGTCCGGCGCCTCGACGATGATGTCGCCGCGCGGCACGGCCTCGTTCAGGTCGGGTTGCTCCCAGAAGCCCCGCGTCGGGGTCACCGTTGGCGCCCCCCACGCGGGCTCCGGTCCGCGTTGGTCCTCGAAGGGTTGAAACGTGGTCGGCCCTGATCGGCCGGCAGTATCGCCGTACGCTCGCGCCATCGACCTCACCCGCTCAGCAGTCGTCCTCCGGCGTCTGCCACCCCCCAGCGGCCGACGTGACGGTCCGGTCTCGGCAGGCCGTCGATGGGTACTACGCGGATCAGCGGGTGAAGGCTCAAACCTGAACGAAAAAAGGTCAGTTGTAGGAGATGATCTTGTCGATCAGCCCGGCGCCGGGGAAGTCGAGCATGATCGCTCCGGTGCGGACCAGGCCGTGGCCTTCACCGAGGTAGATCAGCAGGAACGGGTTGACGCCCTGCACTCCCAGCGCGCCGCCCGCCACGTGCTGCGGCTGTGCGAAGAGGCTCGAACCGCTGGTGAAATTGACATACATCTTTGTGGGGTCGCCCGCGCTCGTGGCGTCCAGGTGCCGCCTGACCTGGTCACGCTTCGTCGCGATCGCGCCCACGTTCGGTACCGAGTAGGCGTCCTGGATATAGGTGGACGAACCATCGCGCCATTGGTCGAAGTGGGCCAGACCGTACCGTTCGATCGGGCTGCCGAACGCGCCGTGCAGCACGGCGAGGACCACCTTGCCGCGCACCGTGCCCAGCGTCGGCAGGGCGGCTCCGGCACCGCGCGTCACCGAGGGCTGCCAGAACAGCGGGGTGACGTACGAGTCGAAGATATCCGCGAAGCTCTTCTGGCCCGAGACGTCCGTACAGGATCCGATCTGTCCGGTGCACTCCTGCTTGAGGCGCATCACGACGGTCTCGCCCGGATGTGCGGAAAGGAAGGTGCCCAGCGTCGCGACGACGTCACTGAAGTTCGCGTTCTGGTAGGCCGCGCCGTGGTGGATCGTGAAGGTGTTCCCGCTGTTCACCCGGGCCCTGATGTCGATCATCCGGATGCCCGCGTCGAGCTGGCGGGCGAGCGTGGCCCCGCTGTCGCCGAAGTTCTCCTGCGTCTGGGTCAGTGCGCCGCCGTGGATCGACATCGTCTCGTGCGTGCCTGGGATGGACAATGCCGCCAGGCCGGTCGTATCGGGCAGATCTCGCATCCAGTCCGGATGGCTGGCCGCGCTCAGCGTCCGGTAGGACGCGTCGGCGGCGAAGGCGCTGCCGGGTGTCGCGACGAGCGCGGCGGACAGGGTGGCGAGGATCACGAGGGCACGCTTCATGCAGCGGAAGATATCGATCTTCGGGGTGCGGCGGAAGTGCGCCCGGTGGCCGGCGGCTACCGTCACGACGTGACTGACGAACCCGCCGGCCTCACCGTGGTCGGCATCGGCGCCGACGGCTGGCCGGGCTTGTCGGGTACGGCCACCGTCGCGCTGACCGCCGCGCAGGTGATCTTCGGCAGCTCCCGCCAGCTCGCCCTGTTGCCTCCCGCGGTCGAGGGCGACCGGGTGCGCTGGCCATCGCCCCTGGTGCCTGCCCTGCCGGGCCTGCTCGCCGCCCACCGTGGCCGGCGCATCGCGGTCCTGGCCAGCGGCGACCCGATGTTCCACGGCATCGGCGTCACCCTGGTCCGGCTGCTCGGTGCCGCAGCCGTGCGCGTCATCCCGCACCCGTCGTCGGTTTCCCTCGCCGCGGCCCGGCTCGGCTGGTCGCTGCCGGAGGCTGACGTGCTCAGCCTGGTCACCGCGCCGGTCGAGGAGATGCATCCGCTGATCCACCCGGGCCGCAAGATCCTGATCCTCAGCGCGGGCGCGCAGACCCCGGCCGCCGTCGCTGCCCTGCTCACCTCCCGTGGGTACGGCGACAGCACCGTCACAGTCCTCGCCCGGCTCGGCGCCTCCACGGAGCACGCGATCACCGGACCGGCGTCGGATCTGGACCTCTCCGAGGCCGACCCCCTGAACGTGATCGCCGTGGCCTGCTCGACCGGCGGGCAGATCCCGGGGCGCGCCGGACCGCGGCCGCTGCTGCCCGGCGCCGCCTACGAGAGCGACGATCCGCTCGCCGGGCGTCGCGCCGGGCCGGGGCCGTTGGTGCCGGGTCTGCCCGGCGCCGTGTGCGAGGGCGACGACCAGCTCGCCGGGCGTCGCGCCGGGCCGCGGCCGTTGGTGCCCGGTCTGCCCGATGCCCTCTACGAGAGCGACGGTCAGCTCACCAAGCGTGAGGTTCGCGCCGTTACGCTCGCCGTCCTCGGGCCGCAGCCCGGTGAGCTGCTCTGGGACGTTGGTGCGGGTTCCGGGAGCATCGCGATCGAGTGGATGCGGACCCATCGGGACTGCCGGGCCGTCGCCGTCGAGTCCGCATCCGAGCGGGTGGGGCGGATCGTGCGCAATGCCGCTGCCCTGGGCGTACCGAAGCTTCGGGTTGTGGAGGGCCGGGCGCCCGGCGCTCTTGCCGGGTTGCCCGCGCCCGACGCGGTTTTCATCGGTGGTGGCCTGACGCGCGACGGGGTCGTCGACGCCGTGCTGGCCGCGTTGCCCGCAGGTGGACGGTTGGTCGCCAACGCGGTGACCTTGGAGTCGGAGGCCGTGTTGGCGGCCTGGTACGCGAAGCTGGGCGGTGATCTGACCCGGCTCGCCGTGCAGCGGGCGGCGCCGGTCGGTGGGTTCACGGGATGGAGAGCGATGATGCCGGTGACCATCTGGTCGGTGATCAAGCCGTGACGGTGCATTTCATCGGCGCCGGGCCCGGCGCCGCGGATCTGATCACGGTACGGGGCCGGCGGCTGATCGAGTCGTCTCCGGTCTGCCTGTACGCCGGCAGCCTGGTGCCCGCCGAACTGCTTGCCTACTGCCCGCCCGGCGCCCGGCTGGTCGACACCGCCAGGCTCAATCTGGACGAGATCATCGCCGAGGTCGTCACCGCCGCGAAGGCCGGGCAGGACGTGGCGCGGCTGCACTCCGGCGACCCGTCGGTGTTCAGCGCGGTCGCGGAGCAGATGCGCCGGCTGGACGAGGCCGGGATCGAATACGACGTGACGCCCGGGGTTCCCGCCTTCGCGGCCGCCGCTGCCGCACTGGGCCGTGAGTTCACCGTGCCGGGGGTAGCCCAGACGGTCATCCTCACCCGCACGGCCGAGCGGGCCACCGCCATGCCGCCCGGCGAGGACCTGGCGACGTTGGGGGCGAGCCGCTCGACGATGGTGCTGCACCTGGCCGTGCAGCGCATCGACGCGGTGGTCGCCGAGCTGATACCGGGCTACGGCGCGCAGTGCCCGGTCGCCGTCGTGGCCCGGGCGAGCCGGGAGGACGAGTTGATCGTCCGCGGCACGCTCTCCGACATCGCCGCCAAGGTGACCGCCGCAGGGATCAAGCGCACCGCCGTGATCGTGGTCGGTGCGGCCTTGACCGCATCGGCCTTCCCGGACAGCCACCTCTACTCCACGGACCGATGCCGCCCGTAGCCACACCGCAGCCATCCGCAGGCGGGCCGGTGCCGGCCGTGAGAGTTCTCGTCCTGGGCGGGACCACCGAGGGGCGGGCGCTGGCGTCAGCCTGCGCGGCCATGCCGGGCATCGAGGTGATCAGTTCGCTCGCGGGCCGGACCAGGTCGCCGCTGCTGCCGGAAGGTGACGTTCGCATCGGCGGTTTCGGTGGCGTCGACGGGCTGGCCGGCTACCTGCGCGAGCGCGGGATCGACGCCGTCGTGGACGCCACTCATCCGTTCGCGGCGACGATGACCGCGCACGCGGTTGCCGCGTCGGCGCGGGCCGGGGTGCCGCTGCTCGTGTTGCGCCGGGCGGGCTGGGCGGAACAGCCGGGCGATGTCTGGCACCGCGTGGCCGACCTCGCGACAGCCGCGGACCTGGTTCCCGGGCTGGGGGAGCGGGTGTTTCTGACCACCGGCCGGCAGAGCATCGCGGCCTTCGCCGGGGTCGACGCCTGCTGGTTCCTCTCCCGCTCGGTCGAGCCGCCCGCACCACCGCTGCCGCAGCGCGTCGAGGTGCTGCTGGACCGGGGCCCGTTCACCGTCGAAGGCGAACGGTCCCTGCTCGCCGAGCACCGCATCGACGTGCTGGTCACCAAGGACAGCGGCGGCAGCACCGCCAAGCTCGACGCCGCCCGTGAGCGCGGCCTCCCGGTGGTGCTGGTGGACAGGCCGCCGCTGCCGCCTGCGACGGACACAGCGCCGAGCGTCGAGGCCGCCCTCGACTGGTTGGCTCAATAGCGACGTTGCCGGGGTCTTGCGCTGCGGGTGGGTTCAATAGCGACGTTGCTGGGGTCTTGCGCCGTGGGTGGGCTCAGCAGCGACGTTGCCGGGGTCTTGCGCTGGCGGTGGGCTCAGCAGCGAACTTGCCGGGGTTTCCGCCGTGGGTTGGCTCAGGTGGGGTAGTGCCGTGGCGTGTACACCTGGGTAGAGCCGTCGCCCCGGGTTGTCACCCGGGTCTGGCTCGAGCCGACGATCAGCAGGCAGCGCATGTCGATCGTCGCCGGGTCCAGCTCGCCGAGCGTTGTCACCCGCACCGACTCCTCCGGACCGCCCACGTCGCGCCCGATCACCACCGGCGTCACCGGGTTGCGGTGTTGCAGCAGCAGCTCCCGGGCGCGGACCAGCTGCTCCTTGCGGCTCTGCGACGCGGGGTTGTAGATCGCGATCACCATGTCGGCACCCGCCGCCGCCGACAGTCGGGCGGCGATCACGTCCCAGGGCTTCAGCCGGTCAGAGAGCGACATTATGCAGAAGTCGTGCCCGAGCGGCGCGCCCGCCCGGCTCGCCACGGCCTGCGCCGCGGTCAGCCCGGGCACCACCCGGACCGGCACGTCCTTCCACTGCGGGTCCTCGCTGACCTCCAGCACCGCCGCCGCCATCGCGAAGACGCCCGGGTCACCGGAGGACACCACCGCGACGTTGCGGCCGCGTTTGGCCAGGTCCAGCGCGAACGCCGCCCGTTCCGCCTCCACCCGGTTGTCCGACGGGTGCCGGCGCTGGCGCGCGTTCGGCGGGACGCGGTCCACGTACGGGCCGTAGCCGACCACGTCGTCCGCCGCCGCCAGCGCCTCCTGCGCCTCCGGGGTCAGCCAGTCGCGACCCGCCGGGCCCAAGCCGACCACCGTCACCTGCCCCCGCTGTTCCACCGCAACCGGCTCGGCGACGAACGTCGAGGCGGCCGGGCTCGGCAGCAACGCCAGGGAGAAGTACGGCACCGTGGCCGGGTCGACGTCGGCCAGCCGGGCATGGCGTTCCCGGTCGGTCGTCGCCCGCTCGACGTACCAGGCGTCGTCGAGGCGGCCGGCCTGGGCCAGCGCCTCGCGGACGCCGGTGAAGGTCCGGCCCAGCTTCATGATCGCGGCCGAGTCGGTGGTGGCCAGCCGGGCCGCGAGCTCGGCCGGCGGGAGGGTGCCGGGCAGCACGGTGAGGATCTCGTCGCGTTCCATCAGTGGCCGGCCGAGCACCGCCGACGCCGCGCTCACCGAGGTCACGCCGGGCACGACCTGCGTCTCGTAGCGGTGGGCGAGCCGCTTGTGCATGTGCATGTAGGAGCCGTAGAAGAACGGGTCGCCCTCGGCCAGCACCACCACGTCGCGGCCCGCGTCGAGGTGCGCGGCCAGCCGTTCCGCGCTCTGCGCGTAGAACTCGTCGATCGCGCCCTGGTAGCCGCCCGGGTGGTCGGTCGTCTCGGTGGTCACCGGATAGATCAGCGGTTCCTCGATCTGGTCCGCACGCAGGTACGGCTCCGCGATCGCGCGGGCGTTGCTGCGTCCGTGCCGGGCCGCGTGGTAGGCGATCACGCCGGCCGCGTTGATCAGCCGGGCCGCCTTGACGGTGACCAGTTCCGGATCGCCGGGGCCCAGCCCGACCCCGAACAGTCGGCCCGCCATGACTACTCCTCCTCCGAGGCGAGGGCGTTGACCGCCGCCGCCGTGATCGCGCTGCCGCCGCGTCGCCCGCGTACGACAAGGTATTCCAGATCGGACGCCGCGAGGGCGTCCTTCGACTCGGCCGCGCCGATGAAACCGACCGGGATGCCCAACACCGCGGCCGGTCGCGGCGCACCGGCCTCGACCATCTCCAGCAGCCGGAACAGCGCGGTCGGCGCGTTACCGATCGCGACCACCGCGCCGTCGAGCCGGTCGCCCCACAGGTCCAGCGCGGCCGCGCTGCGCGTGTTTTCCAGCCGCGCCGCCAGCGCGGGCACGGACGGGTCGCGCAGCGTGCAGATCACCTCGTTGCCGGCGGGCAGCCGCTTGCGGGTCACCCCGGACGCGACCATCTCGGCGTCGCAGAGGATCGGCGCGCCGCCGAGCAGCGCCTTGCGGGCCGCGGTCACCACCCCGGCGCTGAAGCCGATGTCGGTGGGCAGGTCGACCATCCCGCAGGCGTGGATCATCCGAACGGCGACCCGCGCCACGTCGGCCGGCAGACCGGACAGGTCGGCCTCGGCCCGGATCGTGGCGAACGACCGCCGGTAGATCTCCGCGCCGTCGCGCACGTATTCCATCTCAGCCCTTCCTCGCGGCGCCGACCAGCGCGCCCACTTCACCGACCGAGGCGACGCCGCGCGCATGCGGCGACCGCACCTCGTATCCCGTGCCGGTCGCCTCGACCCGCACGTGCGGCCCGGCCGGGCTCCCGCACCCGCGCGCGCAGCCGACCCAGTGCACCGGCAGTCCCTCGCCCTTGACCGTCGCGGCGTCGGCGTCGGCCCGCACGTCGGCCAGCGACTTGGCGCACCCCGGCCGGCCCGCGCAAGCGGTCACCCCGGCCCACCGTGACCCCGCCGCGACCTCCAGACCGGCCCCGGCCAGGGCCGCAACCCAGGACTCGGCCGCCTGCGGCAGCAAACCAGGCAGGATCACCCCACGCCAGGGTGTGAAAACCAGGGCTTTCGCCGATGCCAAAACCTTCAGCTGTACGTCGCTGAGCCGCCCGAGCGGCACCAGCGCCCCGACGGCCACCCTCCCGTCCGGTTGCTCGATGATCCCGATCGGCTCCCGCACCCCGGGCCGGGACCGTCGCACCGGCTCCCCGAGCGCCTTGCCCAGCGTCGCGGCGGTCCGCGCGGCGACCCGGGCCGGCCCGTCGGTCAGCTCTCGCACCCGCCACGCCACCCGCTGCCGCCTACCGGCGTCATACCTGTCACCGGGTAGGGGGAGGGGCTGGTCGCCGGCGGCGCGCAGCGCGCCTGTCGCGCTGCTGAACCGTTCCGGCATGGCCTGGGCGTTGTCGGTTGCGCTGCCGGGCCGTCCGTCCGGTGCGGCCTGGCCGGCGTCCGCCGCGCTGCCGGGCCGTTCGTCCAGTGCGGCCTGGGTCGCGTCCGTCGCCCTACCGGGATGGCGGGCGTTGTGCAGTGCCTGCTGGACGGTGGCAGGAGGGTCGGCGGGCCGATCGTGTGCCTTCGCCGGGATCTGCTGGGCCGCGCGTTCCTCGAGGAAAGCGTGTGCGGCCGCGAGCAACGCCGGGACCACCTCGGCCGGTGCCACGCGCAGGCCGGCGTCGCTGCCGGCGAAGATGATCGCCACCTCGTCGTCGAGTGGGAGGGCTGCCACGTCAGCGCCGAAGGCCACGTCGCCCGCGCCGCTGTCGAGGGCGAACAGGAAGCGGCCCGGCAACTCGGCCAGCGACGGGTCTGCGCACAGAGCCTGGTCCAGGGGCCCGACGGGCAGTCCTTCGGCGAGTGGCGAGGCGACGATGTTGCGTACCAGTTCATGGGTTTCGGAGGGCAGCAGGCCCGCCCCCCGCAGGTTGGCCGCCAAATCCTCCACCGGGGCGTCTTTTAGGGCTCTGAGCTGGAGATTTGCCCGGCTTGTCAGCTCCACGTGGCCGTCGCCCCATCGGGTGGCCAGCTCGCGCACCACCGTGAGCTGCGCGCCCGTCAGCCGGCCGCCCGGCACGCGGACGCGCGCCAGCGGCCCGTCGGCCGCGGCGTGCAGCCGCAGCGCGCCCGGGCAGGCATCGGCGTCGGCGCGCACGGATGGGATGGGCACGGCCCGGATACTACGGATCGGGGCCGACACTTTCCCGGCGGCGGTCGGCATCGTCACACCGGCCGTCTCGCCTTGACGCCGCCCGCGCGGTTGGCGAAGAGTGGGGGCCCACGTGCGGCGACGCCGCGGAGGAAGCCGGTGCGAGTCCGGCGCGGTCCCGCCACTGTCACAGGGTCCTGCTAGACCTTGGAGCCAGAAACTCCAGTCGCCGCGAAATTCCTTCGACCCGGGGCGCGGACCCCGAGGGGAGAGCCGTGTTTCTGCTGCTGTCGACGTCCGACACCGACCTGCTGAGCGCCCGTGCCAGCGGCTCGGCCTATCGCCTGGCCAATCCGGCCCGCACCGCGGTCGACGACCTGCCCGCCCTGCTCGACGGGGCCGACCTGGTCGTCGTGCGCATCCTCGGCGGGCGCCGGGCCTGGGAGGAAGGGCTCGACGCGCTGCTCGCCGGGCCGGTCCCGGTGGTGGTGCTCGGCGGTGAGCAGGCCCCCGACGCCGACCTGATGAAGCTCTCGACCGTGCCCGCCGGCGTGGCCGCGGAGGCGCACGGCTATCTGGCATACGGCGGCGCCGACAACCTGGCCGCGCTGCACGACTTCCTCTCCGACACGATCCTGCTGACCGGCCACGGGTTCGCGGCGCCGGTGCCCGCGCCCGACTGGGGCCTGCTCCCGCGCGAGTCGACCGCGGAGACCGGGCCGACCGTCGCGGTGCTCTATTACCGTGCGCATCACATGGCCGGCAACACCGCGTTCGTCGAGGCGCTCTGCCGGGCGGTCGAGGCCAAGGGCGGCCGCCCGCTGCCGATCTTCACGTCCTCGCTGCGCACCGCCTCGGCCGAGCTGCTCGCCGAGTTGCGCAGGGCCGATGCCCTGGTGGTGACCGTGCTGGCGGCCGGCGGCACCAAGCCCGCCACCGCCTCCGCGGGTGGCGACGACGAGGCCTGGGACGTCGGCGTGCTCGCCGACCTCGACGTGCCGATCCTGCAGGGTCTGTGCCTGACCAGCAGCCGGGCCGCCTGGGAGGCCAGCGACGACGGGCTCTCCCCGCTGGACGCGGCGACCCAGGTCGCCATCCCGGAGTTCGACGGCCGGATCATCACCGTGCCCTTCTCGTTCAAGGAGATCGACCCGGACGGGCTCTCGATCTACGTGCCGGATCCCGAGCGGGCCGCCCGGGTGGCCGGCATCGCGGTCGCGCACGCCCGGCTGCGGCACATCCCGCCGGCCGAGCGCCGGATCGTGGTCATGCTGTCGGCATATCCGACCAAGCACTCCCGGATCGGCAACGCGGTCGGTCTCGACACCCCCGCCTCCACGGTCCGGTTGCTGCAGGCGATGCGGGAGCACGGCTATCGCATCGGTGACTTCCCGGGCGTGGCCGAGAGCGACGGCGACAAGCTGATCCACGCGCTGATCGCCGCCGGTGGCCAGGACCCGGACTGGCTGACCGAGGAGCAGCTCGCCGGCAACCCGGTGCGCATCGCGGGCACGGCCTACCGGGAATGGTTCGCGACGCTGCCGGCCGACCTGCGCGAATCCATGGAACGGCACTGGGGCCAGGCCCCCGGCGAGCTGTATGTGGACGACGACGCCATCGTGCTCGCCGCCCTGCGCGACGAGAACGTGGTCGTGATGGTGCAGCCGCCGCGTGGCTTCGGTGCCAACCCGGTCGCCATCTATCACGACCCCGACCTGCCGCCGAGCCACCACTACCTGGCGGCATACCGGTGGCTGGCCGACGACTTCGGCGCGCACGCGGTCGTGCACGTCGGCAAGCACGGCAATCTCGAATGGCTGCCCGGCAAGAACGTCGGCATGTCCGCCTCCGACGGCACCGACGCGGCGCTCGGCGACCTGCCACTGATCTACCCGTTCCTGGTCAACGACCCGGGCGAGGGCACCCAGGCGAAGCGGCGCGCGCACGCCACGCTGGTCGACCACCTGATCCCGCCGATGGCGCGCGCGGAGTCCTACGGCGACATCGCCCGCCTGGAGCAGCTGCTCGACGAGCACGCGAACATCGCGGCGCTCGACCCGGCGAAGCTGCCCGCCATCCGGGCGCAGATCTGGACCCTGATCCAGGCCGCCAAGATGGACCACGACCTGGGCCTGGCCAACCGGCCGGACGACGAGGAGTTCGACGAGTTCATCCTGCACGTCGACGGCTGGCTCTGCGAGATCAAGGACGTGCAGATCCGCGACGGCCTGCACATCCTCGGCAACGCCCCGACCGGCGAGGCCCGGGTCAACCTGGTGCTCGCCATGCTGCGTGCCCGGCAGATGTGGGCCGGCCAAGTCGCGGCGTTGCCCGGGCTGCGCGAGGCGCTGGGCCTGGCCGAGGACGCCTCCACGGCCGAGACGGACGCCGTCGAGGAGCAGGCCCGCGCGCTGGTCGCCGCCATGGAGGAGGCCGGCTGGGAGCCGGCCGCCGCCGACCGGGTCACCGACGACGAGACCGTGGCGACCGTCCTGCGCTTCGCCGCGACCGAGGTCGTGCCCCGGCTGGCGAAGACCACCGACGAGCTGACCAACGTCCTGCACGCGCTCGACGGCGGCTATGTGCCGGCCGGGCCGAGCGGCTCGCCGCTGCGCGGCCTGATCAACGTGCTGCCGACCGGCCGCAACTTCTACTCCGTCGACCCCAAGGCCATCCCCAGCGCCCTGGCCTGGGAGACCGGCCAGGCGATGGCCGAGTCGCTGCTGACCCGCTACCGCGCCGACTACGGCGACTGGCCGAAGTCGGTCGGGCTCTCCGCCTGGGGCACGAGCGCCATGCGGACCGCCGGCGACGACATCGCCGAGATCCTCGCCCTGATGGGGGTGCGCCCGGTCTGGGATCCCGCGTCCCGCCGGGTCACCGGCATCGAGCCGATCGACCTGGCGGAGCTGGGCCGGCCCCGGATCGACGTGACCGTCCGCATCTCCGGCTTCTTCCGCGACGCGTTCCCGCACGTGGTGGCCATGCTGGACGACGCCGTGGGCCTGGTGGCCGCGCTGGACGAGACACCCGAGCAGAACTTCGTCCGGGCGCACGCGCTGGCCGACGTCGGGGCGGACAAGACGTGGCGGCAGGCGACCACGCGCATCTTCGGCTCGCGGCCCGGGGCGTACGGGGCGGGGATCCTGCCACTGATCGACAGCCGCAACTGGCGTGGCGACGCCGACCTGGCCGAGGTGTACGCGGTCTGGGGCGGCTTCGCCTATGGTCGCGGGCTGGACGGGGTCGCGGCTCGTGGTGACATGGAGACCGCGTACAAGAGGATCGAGGTCGCGGCCAAGAACATCGACACCCGCGAGCACGACATCGCCGACTCCGACGACTACTTCCAGTACCACGGCGGCATGATCGCCACGGTGCGGGCGCTGACCGGGAAGGCGCCGGCGGCGTACATCGGGGATTCCACCAACCCGGACGCGACCAAGACCCGCAGCCTCACCGAGGAGACCGCCCGGATCTTCCGCGCCCGCGTGGTGAACCCGCGCTGGATCGCGGCCATGCGCCGGCACGGCTACAAGGGCGCGTTCGAGCTGGCCGCGACGGTCGACTACCTGTTCGGCTACGACGCGACGGCGGGCGTGGTCGCGGACTGGATGTACGAGCAGCTCGCGGCCAGCTACGTGCTGGACCCGGAGAACCAGAAGTTCATGACCCAGTCGAACCCGTGGGCGCTGCACAGCATCACCGAACGGCTGCTGGAGGCGGCGGACCGCAAGCTCTGGGAGTCCCCGGAGCCGGCGACCCTGGCCGCGCTGCAGCAGATCTACCTGGAGACCGAAGGCGACCTGGAAGGCGACGGATAGCAGTCGGTGGCCGCTTCGGGGATATTGTCCTTTTCGCCGACCGGGGTCATGGATACTCCCGTGCCTCAGTAGCGTTGTCGATCTTGGCAATCGCCACTTCGCTAGGCACGGGGGTAACTCAATAGTGTTCACCAGACGCCGTTGGCGCTCGATCCTTCTGCTCGGTGCGGCCTCCGTCATGG
>NZ_QHHV01000235.1:0-12040 GCF_003947245.1 Actinoplanes sp. ATCC 53533
GGCAGGGCTGCCTGGGTGACCATCTGGGCGTTGAAGCCTTCGAAGTGCTGCATGATGCTGGTGCCGAACCAGGCGACGCCGACCTCGTAGCGTGGTTCGGTGTCGCTGAGCAGGGCGTCGAAGGTGCGTTTCGCGGTGGCGGGGCTGCCTGCGGCGACGGTGTTAGGGCCGATCGAGCGGGTGGCGGTGGAGTTCGCCCCGATGATCGTGTTCTGCCCGATGCGTACGCCCGCGGTGATCGACACCTTGGCGGAGATGACCGCGCCGGTTTCGATGATGATGGGGGCGCCGGCGAAGCCGCTGGCCCACGGTGTGGGCTCCCCGTCGGGCAGGTGGGCGATGGAGCGGTCGCGGTGGTTGTGGTCGTGCAGGTCGACCATGTTGGAGATGCCGACGCCAGCGCCGATCCGAATGCCGATCATGGCGGAAATGAAGGTGTTCTCGCCGATGGCGACGTCGTCGCCGATCGCGACGGTGGCACCGCGGTGGACCTGGATGGTGGTGCCGCGGCGGATGGACACGCGGTCGCCGAGCACGAGGACGGCGTCGGCGTCGATCTCGACGCACAGGTCGGCGGGTAGATCGCAGTCGGCGCCGATCCAGATGGCGTCACCGAATCGGGTCTTCAAGTCGTCGGAGAGCGAATGGGTCGTCATGTGGTGAATACGCCTCGCGTGAGTGGGTTCGGGTGGATTATCTGGTGCGTCAGTGAGGGTACTGCCGCAGTCCGCCGCCGGGTGCTCATCTCTGCTGCGGGTGGTCTTTGGTGATCAGGAAACCCCCGATGGCGAGTGCGTCCAGCGGGGTGGAGTAGAAGGTCCGCAGCGCGTCGGTCGGGGTGCAGACGACGGGCTCGGCATCGTGGTTGAACGAGGTGTTCAGCACGGCGGGCACACCGGTCTCGGCGTCGAGGCAGGCGAGCAGGTCGGCATAGCGGGGTTGGACATCGGGGTGCACTGTCTGGGGGCGCAGGCTGCCGTCGACGTGGACGGTGGCCGGTATCCGGGTGGTGGCGTCATCGGTGGCCTCATGCGCGACGATCATGAAGTCGGCCGGGCCGGGCCGGCACATGTAGGTGCTGGCGGCGTCGGCGTGGATGCTGGGTGCGAGTGGACGCCACATCTCGCGGCGCTTGATCTCGCGGTTGACGCGGTCACGGGTGACGAGGTGACGGGGGTCGCCGAGGATGCTGCGGTTGCCGAGCGCGCGTGGGCCGGCGTCGGCGGGCCCTTGGAACCAGCCGATGATCTTCCCGTCGGCGATGTGTCGGGCGGCGACCGCGGCGATGTCGTCGCCGTGGTAGCGGTGGCTGACCTGCAACTCGCGCAGGGTGGCGGAGATTTGCGCGTCGGTGAAAGCCGGTCCCCACGCGCAGGTGGTCTGCCGAGGCCCGGGTATCCGGAGACGGCCGGCGCGGCGGACGCATTCGAGAGCGGCGCCGATGGCGCAGCCGGCATCGCCGGCAGCGGGTTGCACGAACATGTCCGTGGCGCCGGCCTCGCGGTGGAGGACTCCGTTGGCGGAGCAGTTGAGGCCGACGCCTCCGGCGACGCACAACCGGACGCTGCCCGTCTGGCGCATGGCGGTTCGGGCGAGGGTGAGCAGGTGCTGCTCCAGGACGTGTTGGGCCGAGGCGGCGAGGTCGGCGTGGGCCGGGGCGAACCCGGTGTCGGCGCGCAGGCGGCCGGTGCCCGGATCGTAGGAGGCGGTGCGGTGGTGCACGGGGACGCCGAGGTCGGTGTACGCGGCGTGGTAGGCGCGTTTGAGGGCGTGGTAGTAGCCGAGGTTGGTGTAGTCGGCGGTGGCGTCGCGGCTGGGCGGCAGACCGTAGCGGGTCAGGTCGAGCCGGTAGCCGTCTCCGGCGTCGGCGGTGAGGAAGTCGAGGTCATGGACGGGCCGGCCGTACGCGGCCAGGCCCATGAGTTTGCCGGAGCTGGTCCAGTCGCCGAGGCCGAGGTGTTCGGCGACGGTTTCGTAGAACCAGCCCAGCGACTGGGTGAACGGGTACTGCCGAATGACCTTCAATCCGGCTGGGGTGCCGTGGAACAGGCTGGTGGACACGCCGTCGCCGGAGCCGTCGACGACCAGGACGGCGGCGTCGGCGAATCCGGAGGGGTAGAACGCGGACGCGGCGTGGGCGAGGTGATGCGGGATGCTGGTCAGCTGTTTGGCGGTGGCGCCGCCGAGGTGGTCGGGGTTGAGCAGTTCCCGGATCAGGTCGGGGTCGGTGATGTGCTCGGCCGGGGTTGGCCAATGCGGGTTGAACGCGATGGCGATCTCGTCGACGTCGTCCAGGGTGATCCCGGCGGTGGCCAGGCAGAACGCGGCGGCGTGGGCGCAGGAGCGGGAGTCCTTGTGGTGCTTGCGCCGTGAGAAGCGTTCCTCCTCGACGAACGCGATGATGGTGCCGTCCGAGTCGACCAGGCACGCTGACGCGTCGTGGTAATAGGGGCCGCCGAGGCCGAGGATGTAGCCCATCAGCCGGCCACCTGCACGATGCCGTGGTCGCGGCGGCCGACGAGCAGCCTGCGGGTTTCGGCCAGGACCGCGGTGGGGGTGATGGCGTCCATGCAGCCGCCGACGCCGCCGCAGGCGACCTGGTGGGCGCAGGGCGAGCACCCCAGGTTGCCGCGCAGCGCGGCGACGGTCTGGACGTGTTTCGGGATGACCTCGGCGCCGTTGCTCGGCCCGAGTAGTAGCACGCATGGCGTCTGATGGGCCAGGGCGAGGTGGAAGCCGAGCGAGTCTCCGGTGACGACGACGTCGCAGCGGGGCGGGACGGCGGCGAACTCCTCGATCGACAGCGGCGTGTACCGCACTCGGCCTTCGCCGGGGCCGTGGGCGGTGAGGCCGCGGTGCACGGCCTGGCACATGGCTTCGTCGGTGGGGCCGCCGGTGATGACCACCTCGCAACCCTGCTCGAGCAGGGCGGTGCCGAGGGCGAACCAGTGCGCGGCGGGCCAGATCTTGGTCGGCAGTGACCCGCCGACGTTCAGGCACACCCGTGGACGGTCGGTGGCCGGCAACAGGGCGGCGACCTGGGCCGTGGCCGGGGCGGGGACGTGTAGCACGTACGGTTCCTGCTGGTACTGGTAGCCGGCGACGGCGAAGTACAGCTCGGTCCAGGTGGTCGTGTTGAGCCGGGTGCGGAAGTCGTTCCAGGTGTTCATCCGGAAGAAGTGCGCGGCGGCGTCGCCCATGGCGTACAGCCCGTTGTGGGGGCCGCCGTAGGCGAGGCCGGCTTTGTAGTCGGCGGTGAGGCGGTCGACGAGGCTGGCCGCGGACGGAGTTCGTTCGAAGCTGTAGACGGCGGTGAACGTCTCGGACAGCAGGTGAGTCGCCGCGTGCCAGTCGAAGGGCAGGACCCGGTCGATGTCCGGGTTCATCCGCAGGATAGGGGCGCAGGCGTCGTCGACCAGCCAGGTGATGTGGGTGGCGGGGTTGTCACGTTTGATCCGCGCGGGCAGCGGTGAGGCGATGAGCATGTCGCCGAGCAGGCCGAGCATGACGATCAGGACCCGCTGCTGGATGGGGTCGTAGTGCTCGCAGCCGGGGCAGGCCCGCCATTGCCGGCAGGGCAGGCCACCGACGAAATGGCGGCAATCCGGCCGCCAGGCGAACTCCTCATGCCGGGCCGGCAAGCCGAGGGACACGACGGGCGGGGTCATCGCAGGGCACTTTCCGGAAGCTGCGCGCGGGCGGTGTCGATCAGCTGCCGGAGGAGCGTGTCACCGTCGCACGGATAGAGGTCGAGCAGGTCGGCAACGCGTCCGGTGAGGCGGCCGGGATCGGTGCGGTCGATCAGAACGGCGCGGATGATGGCGGCGATCTCGTCCATCTCTGCCTCGCCCATGCCTCTGCCGGTGGCCTCCTGCACGCCGAGGCGAAGCCCGGTGCCGCCGGTGAGGTACGGCACCTCGATGGCGTTGACGACGATCCCCGCGATCAGGAGCAGCCTGCTGGCCTCGGCGGGGTCGAGGAACGGTGCGACATCGACCCAGATCTGATGAGAGCGGGTGAACCCGAGGCCTGCGCCGCACACGGTGAACCCGCGATCCGCGAGCGCCGCGGCGAGGGTTCGGGCGTTGGTGACGGTTTGTGTCGCATACGAGTGCGCGGTGCCTTGCAAGTCGGCGACGGTGATGGCCAGGGCGGCGACGTCGGCCGGGTGGTGATGCGACACCCAGTGCCCGGCGTGCTCGTCGATGCGTTGCGCGAGGTGGGCGGTGTTGGTGGCCAGGACGCCCTTGTGCGGGCCGGGAAACGACTTGTGGGTCGAGGCGGTCAGCACGTCGGCGCCTTCGGCGAGCGGGTTCTGGAACTGCCCGCCGGCGATCAGGCCGAGTACGTGGGAGCCGTCGTAGCAGATGACCGTGTCCGGTCCGACCGCGGCGCGGATCGCCGGCAGGTCGTGCGGGAACAGACACATGAACTGGTCCAGGTAGACCAGTACGGGACCGGGCAGCACCCCAGAGGCGGCGATCTCGTGGAGGGCGTCCGTGTCGATGGCGTACCGGTGCGGGTCGAAGGGCAGGTTGTGGTGGCGGCGGCCGAGCTGGCCAGCGATGAAGCGGGTGGAGCCGTGACCGCCGTCGGCCTCGGCGATGCTCAGCACCGTGCCGCCGGGCTGGGACAGCGCGGACACCGCGACCGTCATCGCGTTGAGCCCCGACACGGGCTTCAGGTTGACGTGCGCGGCGCCCAGCAGCGCGCGCAGACCGTCGGTGGCGGCGCGTTCGACGGCGGCAAGGTCGTCGTTGCCCGGCCATGCCCAGTTCGGCCCGTCTGCGGGAAAGCTGTAGCGATACATCAGGTCGGAGACGAACGGCAGCCGGGCCGTCGTGCTCAGCGTGTTCTCACTGGGGATCAGGTGCAGCCGCCGGATGCTGTCGCGGTGGAACCGGTCGACCAGCTCGACGATGTCGTGGCTGTTCACGGCCGGCTCCGTGGCCGCAAGACGGCCCGGACCGGGCAGGCCGGGATCTTGACCGGGAGATACCGGACCTGTTCCGGTGGCGGCCCGGCCAGCGTGAGGCGGTGCGCCCCCAGCGCCGTCATCACCGTGACGGCGAGGAGTTCGGCGAACGGCTTGCCGGGACACGCGTGGGCCCCCTGCCCGAAGGTCAACAGGCCACCCGCGCGGCGCGCACCGGCCTGCCCCGCGAACCGGGCCGGGCGGAAGCGCCCCGGGTCGTCGAACAGGTCTGGAAGCAGGTGGTTCGCCGCAGGTGAGTAGGCCGCGTGCCAGCCGTGCGGGATGACCCCGTACGGCGTGGCCAGGTCCGCGGTGACCGCACGGCGGCTGAGCATGTTCGGTGAGTGCCGTCGCTCGGTCTCCCACAACACGGCATGTACCGCCGCCGAGTCGAGGTGTCCAGCCGTGTGGATCTCGCCGGCTGCGGTCTGGGCGTTGTCGGGATCCTGGGCGATTTCGATCAACATCCAGGTGAGCAGACTGGCTGTCGTCTCGCGGGCGGCGATCATCACCGCGAGCAGGTGATCACCGACATCCGAGGGCGACACCTCGCCGGCGCCCACGAGGTGGGACACGACATCCCGGCCGGGCGTGCCGTCGACCGCCGCCACCCGTCGGCCGATCATCGCGCGTAGCTCACCGGCGGCGGCCAGGCCGCGCTGGTAGACCGGATCGGAGTCCCGGACGGCGCAGTCGGCCTCCGCAGCGGCGACGAACGCCGCGAACAGCCCCGGGAACTGCTGGTCGTCGTCACAGCCGGGCGGCAGGCCGAGGATCAGCCGAGCGCAGACGTCGAGGGTCAAGGCGCGCGTCGCCTCGTGCAGATCGAACACCCCGAGCTCCGACCACCGTGCGACATGGCGAGCGACGAGCGCGGCGACGGCCGGGGTCATCTCGCGCAGTGGCCTTCCGGTCACCGCCTGGCGCAGCGGCCGGCGGGCCCGGCGGTGATGTTCCCCGACGAGGTTGAACACCGCCCGGCCGAACAGCTCGTGCACGAGCGGGGTGTTGTGCACGGCGAGATGGTTGCGTTCGGCTCGGAACAGCACGGCCGGGCCGCGCTCCCCGCCGAAGATGACCGTTGGGGTGCCGTCGAGTTCCATGGCGAAGACCTCACCGTGCTGGGCGTGCTGGCTCAGCAGGAACGCCATCGGGTCCGCCTGGAACAGGTCGCTCGACTCGGTGACCAGTCCGGGTGGCGACGAGTTCATGCCGGGACCTGCGTGCCGGCGGCGGCGAGCGCGCGAAGACCCCGTTCCACGATCACGCCATGGTCGAGTGGCACCGCGGCGAGGGCCGGCCGGCAGCCGCAGGACGTCGGCAGATCGGCGGGATCGCCTGTCTCGCTGTAGCGCAGCAACGCGTCGACGATGCCGTCCGCACAGTCGGGGCAGCTGTCCGGAAAGACCGACTCGAAGTCGGAGCCGCGCAGGTTGATGCACGCCACCCGCACCGCAGCGGCCTCGTGCGCGCGCCGCACGGCCTCCACCACTGTCCACAGGTTCGGTGGCTGATACTGGCCGTTTTCGTACAGCTGCCAGGCGACCGTGTTGCGCGACACCCGGGTCGGGCACAACGTGACCCCGTCGACGCCGAGCGCGCGGACGTAGGCGACCGACTGCACCACATCGGTGATCGCCTCACCGTCGGTCAGGAACGGAGGTTTGATCATCAGGTAGATCTTCGGAACGACCCCGTGTTCGCGCATCGCCGCCAAGGCCCGCTCGAAGACCGGCCGGGTGATCCTCGTGTTGACCAGCGTCTCGCGGACCAGGTCGTCGGACGATTGCAGACCGACGCCGATCTCCAGCGCGACCGGCCCGAGCCGCTGCACGAACGGGCCCAGTGCCTTGCCGGTGACGAACTGCGGCAGCGACTCCACGACCAGGTGCGTGACGCCCGCTGCGGCGACCCGCTCGGCGATCGCCAGCCGCACGTCGACCGGAATCTCGCGCGGAGCGAAGAACGACCCGTCGTTGTAGAGCGCCAGCATCGAGTAGTCCGGCTCGCCGGTCGTGCGGGCGAGAACCGCGTCGACCTGCGCCAGCAACGCACCCGGAGCCCGGTGGAGGCCGTAGTTGTTCTCGTTGGTGAACGGGCACATCGTGCACGTCGGCACCGAACACCCGCCGGACATGAGGATGACCTTCTTGCGTCCCACCACGGTCCCGTCGGTGCGGCGCAGCTGGTCGTAGGACACGAACCGTGGCACATCCGGTCGCATCGCCTCTGGAGCTTGCCGCAGGTGCAGAGAGAGCGCCGACAGCGACCGGCGAAGGTGCGTCTCGGTATCGCTGCGCGGGGAGCTGGTCATCTGTTTCAACCTCCAGGGAGCGGTTGGTCGATCCGGCAGACAGGACGAGTCCGGCGCGCCGTCCAGACGGTGGCGCCTTCAGCCGCTGACGGCCACGGGCTGGAAGGAGCGGAACAGCAGGTGCGCGGCGTCGCGCACCTGGTCGACGCCGATCTCGGGTGCGCCCGGGAGCGCTGCACGGAGGCGAGACATGTCGGCGCAGGTCCACCGCTGGTAGCGGCCGGCCACCGCGTTCGGCACCAGCCGCGCATCCAGCGTCCGGCCCTCCAGAAACGCCGCGCACCACTGCAACACCTCGGCGAACGAGACCGCGTGCCCAGCGCCGAGGTTGTAGATCCCCGCTGGCGCGCCGGTGGTTGCCAGCCGGGTAACGGTGTCGACCAGCACGCTCACCGGCAGGTAGTCGCGTGAGGCCGTCAGCGCGTCGCCGAATAGCGTGACCGGCTGGAACACTGCAGCCTGGCGCAAGATCTGCGACATGATCGACGCCATTGGTCCTTTGTGCTGCTCGCCGGCACCGAACACGTTGGTGTACCTCAATCCCACCCATGGCAGATCACCACCGAGCTGCCCCATCCGGGCTTCGAGCAGCAACTTCGACCGGGCGTACTCGTTCAACGGCCCCGTACACCAGTCGGCGTCGCCGACGGCCGTCTCCGGGACCGGCTCACGCCGGCCGACCGCGCCATAGACGCTGCTCGACGACGCGAACACGAACCGGGTACCGCTCCGAGCGCATGCCCCCGCCAGCGCCAACGGAAGTTCCACGTTCGCCCCATGCAGCACGCTCCGGCGGTTCTCCAGGGTGTCAGCGATCGCTGCCTGATGAAGCACTGCGTCGAACTCGCCCCGGCCGATCCGTGCCAGCAACTTGTCGCTGCGCGCATCCGACTCCAAGGTCTCGATGTCCTCCAGGCACATGGGTCGCAGGTCAACCGCCGTGGTAGACCAGCCGCGACTCCGGCAAGCGAGCGCCAGATGCCGGCCGATGAATCCCGCGGCGCCCGTCACCAACACCGTCGTCACCGCGCCCGCCCCCCTGCGGGCTGCAACTTCTCATCCATGCTGGAGTACCCGGCGTGCCACGAAGTGCACAGTTGGGGGTCAGCAGCGCGGGGGTGCCATGTGCTCGACGAACGTGGTCGGTCCTGCATTCTGCGTCTTCCTCCACTAGCGGCGACGGCCTGCCTGATCGTCCATCGCCAGACACCGATCTCGCAATCTGTAGTTCTTGCGACACTTTCCGTATCCTGTGGCGCCCGCCGCCCGCGCCGTCTCGGTCCCCCGCCCACAGCGCGGCAGATAGTCAGTCAGACCGGAGCTCGGACGGCAAAGATCCGTGCACCGCTAGTGCAGGGCGATGCACGGAGGCGAACGAGTCTGGGGCCACCACCCGGCGTCGCTCGGTCGGGATGGTCTTGTACACCGGACGGTACCGCTGCCCGGAACAACCATTGACCTCATCCGTGTCAATGAATTGTCGGAACACTGTCGAGCCAGGTGCAGGCGCTGATCAAGCTGATTGGACGGGACACGCTGTCGCCCGACGAGCTCCACCGCTTGGCGCGCATCCGTGATTGCTGCGCGGATCATCTCGACAGCGGGATCGTCGCGGGACTATCGCGCGGAGGCCGCGATCCAGTGATTCCGAGCGGCAACGGCGGCGGCAGATGGCCAGGCCGGCGCCGGTGCAGCGTTCCGGTCGACACCGTCGATCTTGGGCCCGGCTTCGGCAGTCCCTCGCCCTGACCATCCGAGGCTGCGGCGAGTCACTCCATGGCGCGTGGAAGTTGCGGCGGTCCGGAGCGAGCGTTGACGCTCGTGCGCGACCTGAAGGGTTCTGGCACGGTGTCAATGAATTGTCGGTCGCCAGCGTCGCGGCTTGCCGACATCGACAGCCTGTCGGTTGAATGCGAGCCAACTCGGCAGCGCGAGGCGCCGAAATTCCGCGGGCACCGTCCGCGCGTATCGACCGCTGGGCCCACCGGGTGACGCTCGCGCGACCTTGGCCCGCGCCTCCGAAGCTCTGCGTCGCTGGCCGCATCGAGTATTCGGGGATCAGGACGGCGGGGGCGGGGTGAGGAAGACCCCGTGAGCCGGTCGGCGGGTCGCCCAGGCTGGCGGGTCGATCAGGTAGAGGGTGGTGATGCTGACCCGCTGGCCGGAAGCGATCGCCTTGGCCAGTTCCTGTGCGGCCCGGTCGGTCCAGTCGTCGATGACGGCCCGGGCCATCGCAACGAGCCGGTCCCGGTGGCCCGGGGCCGCGCTGGTCAGCCGGGTCCAGGCGGTATCGCCGAGCCCGGCGGGCGGCCCTACGGCCAGGGCGACGGCGTCCGGCCCGGCGAGCTGGTCGCGAATTGGTTGCAGCTCGACCATGCCGTTCTCGACGGCGTCGCCGGTCAAGGTGGTGGGCCGGGCCAACCGGATGCGGCGGACCGCGCGGCGGATGGCCGCTGCGACCAGCACAGTCACGGCGAGCTGGTCCCGGTCGTCCAGGGCGTCCAGGTCGGGTTCGGTGGCACGGCCCAGGGTGCGGGCGGCGCCGGTCAGGGTGTCGGCCCAGCGCAGGCACGGCCACCAGGCGTGCACAGCTACCGCGTGCGCGAGGATCCGGTCGGTGTCCGGCTGGGCCGGCCACACGGTGATCGGCGGCAGGAATGGGGCACCGGTGGGCTGGTCAGCTTCGACCGTCACCGCGTTGTCGATCGTGATGTGCCAGCGCGGTTCGATCCGGGTGTGCACTCCCCAGGGCAGACCGGCGGCCGGGCCGGCGGTCTGCTGGGCGCGCAGGAAGCCGTCGGCCGAGACCGGCAGCTGCCGGTAGAGCAGTTCCCGGCGCAGGGCCTGCCGGTAGGCGTCGACCTGCGCGGCCGTGACCAGGCCGGCATCGACGGCCGACACCGCCGGGATCGTGTCGTCGCCGGCGGCCGGGTGTCCGGTGAGGATCTCCGCTTCCGCGACCGTGTAGACGGGCCGTAACAGTCGGTGCGCGGACCAGGTCGCGGCGTGTTCCTGCGGCAGGGTGTCGGTCACGGCCGGGCCCCGAGCAGCAGCGTGGCGAGGGGAGTCCGCCAGGTGCAGTGGCCAGCAGTGGGATCGTGGCCGATCGGCAGGGTGGCCACTCTGAGCTGGCCGTTGTCCCACGCGGACAGGTGGGGATCGATGTCCACGTCGTGCACCGTACCGTTCTCTCGCAGGCCGTGGTGAGCCTGCCTGCTCGCCCTGGGATCCGCCCCGTCGTCTGTCGGGCCGGAGCCGGACGCAGGATCGGGCTTACACCGCTACCGGCGAGCCCGTGCTCAACGACAGCATCGCGATGCCGTCGCGAGCCAGCCCCGCCTCGATTTCCTCATCGGGGTAGGAGGCCACCCCCGCATCGTTGAGTATGCGCATCACCGTCGGATGCGGTCGCAGCTCCTGCGGGGCGACCTGCACGAGGGCTCCGACGTTGTCGCCTCGAAACCCCTCGGGCACCACCGCGACGCGATCCGAAAGGAACGCGAACATGATGATGTGGTAACCGCCCTTGGCCCATGAGCCGCGCATCTCGTACACCCGGACCAGGGTCAGCTGTCCGACCTCGCAGCCGGACTCCTCAAGGGTCTCCCGCCGGGCGGTCTCGACCACGCTCTCACCGGGCTCGATCCGACCTCCCGGCAATAACCAAAATCCGCCGTACGGGCCGCTGGTCTGACGTAGGAACGTCACGGTGCCGTCTGGCCCCGGCACGATCGCCAGCGCCGCCGAGCTGACCTTGTCGTACCCGTTCAACGGCTGTCCCATCCCATCATTCACCGGCTCGAAAGCCGCCTGGCTCGTCGCCTGCGCGACCGGGCCCACACGACCGCCAACCCGGCGACCCTACGGCAACCGCCACTCTCGGCGCGCCTCAGCTCTGCACCCTCCGGCCACAATCACCGGTTCGGAGCAACGCCCCGCGTCTGCCGGCCGGCGTGTTCCGTGCGGTCCAGGCGACCTGCTGTTGGGTGCGTTTCTTCTTGAGTGACAGGTGATCTTGGGATGGGCTTCTCGCGGCGATCATTGGAAGTCGACAAGCGGAGGGACGGTGGCGCGGTGGCAGCCCGGTGGGTCCCGACATCTGGATAGGAGCCCTATTGGCGGGCGCAGCGGTGGCCGTCGAAGTCCCAGTAGTCGTCGGCGCAGGCGGTGTCTTCGGCGCAGGACCAGTCGGATCCGATTCGGATCATCGGGCCGTGCCGTTCACAGAGCGGCGCGTCAGCCTTGACGATGGCGGCCATCTTCAAAGCACGGTAGGTGCCGCTTTTCCCAGCGTCTTTGAGGCGTATGAGGTCTTGCGGGTCGACGCTGCCCGCAAACCCCTGCAGAGCCGCGCTGTGCAGACGTTGCGCCTCTTCCTCGAATGCTCTCCAGAGACGCTCGCTGCACGGCCTCTCTGTGAGTCGATCCAGCACGGAGCGAGCGGCGCCGAGCCACTCGACGGCAGGTTCGGTGATCGAGTCGAGAACCCTGTTTGCAACATAGACGGAGCCGCGCATTGCCGTGTTTCGGGCCTCAGACATGGCGTCGGCCCGGGCCGACCGATCGCCGGGCGCCTCTTCCGGAACGGAAGTATCCACGTGGCTGACCTTACCGTCTTCCGTGACGAGCAGACGGCCGTGATCACCAACGGCGCCTTCGAAGCCTACTGGAAGTTTACTGTCCAGCAAGAACACGAACGCATCCACACCAGCCGAAACCAGGACCCATACGACCTCGCGGCCTGACCAACA
>NZ_QHHV01000236.1:0-35288 GCF_003947245.1 Actinoplanes sp. ATCC 53533
GGCTACACCGATCCGACCCTGAACGACACGACCGCCCGCACCAACACCGGCTACATCGGCGGCCACCTCTACGGCACCGAAAGCGCGGGCCGGCTGGCGCCGTACGCCCTGGCCGCCCAGCACAACAAGCCGGTCTGGATGACCGAATGGAACCTGCACGAGGCCGACGGCAGCGGCTCCGCCATCTGGGGCAACCCCAGCAACCAAGCGGTCTGGGACGAAACCCTCGACGACATCACGCGCACGGTGCACAGATCGATGGAAGCCAACTGGAACGCCTACATCTGGTGGTACGGCAAGAGGTTCTACTCCTTCATCGGCGACGGCGAGGCGGCCTACGGCACCACCGCCGGGGCACCACTGAAGCGCGGGTACGCGTTCTCGCAGTACGCCAAGTACGTCCGCCCCGGCTACCAGCGGGTCGCCCTGACCAAGAGTGCCAAGGCCTCGCCGCTGGAGGTGACCGCCTACCAGGGTGGCGGGAAGATCACCCTGGTCATCCTCAACCGGTCGGCCGGCGCGGTCACCAATGCCGTGCTCCAGGCGCCGCAGAACGTCACGAAGGCGGAGTACTACCTCACGTCACAGAACGCCAACGCGGCCAGCCAGCCGACCAGTGTCAACGGTGGGCAGGTCACCGTCAGCGTGCCCGCGCGCAGCATCTCCACGGTCGTGTTCACCCTCTGAGGGACCTCGCCGAGCTCGTCACATGCTGCCCGGCGCCTGCGGCCGACGGGCAGCGCCCGCGGTCATGCGGGCGCTGCGGCGGAGCCGGGCACCAGCCGGCCGGCCGTGCCGACGCCGCTCCAGCGCCGCACCTCGGCCGCCAGGTCGAGCCGGCCGATCGGGGCGGCGTGCTCGTCCTCGCCCCACTCCGCGCGCGGCAACATCCACATGATCTCGAACTCGTTGCCGTCCGGATCGGCGCCGTAGACGCTCTTGGTGGCGCCGTGGTTCGACTCGCCGGTGAGCGCGCCCGCCTCGGCTAGCGTCTTGCGGGCCTGTTCGAGCTCGTCGATCGTGTCGACCTGCCAGGCGAGGTGGTAGAGCCCGATGTCGCCGCGATGCCGGGGCGCCGCGGCCGGGCCGACGCCGAACAGGCCCAGGTCGTGGTGGTTGCCCGAGCGTGGCAGGCGCAGGAAGGCCGCGTTCCCGCGCGGCTCACGCGCGGCGACCTCCATGCCGAAGACCTCGGTGTAGAAGCGTTCGGCGCGCGGCAGATCGGCGACGAACAGGACCGCGTGGTTGAGCCGGACCGGGCCGATGCTCATGCCACTACGGCGAATCCGCCGGTCCAGGAGATCTTCTCGCCGGCAGCCAGGCTGATCTGCAGAAAACCGAGCGCCTCCAGCTCGCGGGCCCGGTTGAGGCCACCGGCGTCCACGGCGCGCAGGCCGGCCGCGCCGACCACGCCGGCGAGCAGCGCCTTGGCGTCCGCGTCGTCGCCGGCCAGCAGCACGGTGGTCGGCTGTCCGCCCACGTCGCCGGCCACCAGCGAGCTCGCGAAGTTCGTGTTGAACGCCTTGACGACCTGCGAATCGGGCAGCGCGGCGGCGATCTCGGCGGCGGCGGAGCCGTCGGCCGCGACGGCCAGGCCGTCGAACGTCTCGAAGTTCACCGGGTTGGTGACGTCGACGACAACCTTGCCCGCCAGCTGCGCACCGCGCTGGGCGATGACCGTCGCGACCGACGCATACGGCACGGCGAGCACCACGACGTCGCCGGTGACCGCCGTGCCGGTGTCGGAGCTGTTCAGCAGCTCGACGGTGTTGCCGCCCTTGGCGGCCAGGCCGGAGATGGCCTGCCCCATGTTGCCGGTGCCGATGATGCTGATGTGCGCCATGGTGACCTCCTGAATTAGTTGTAGCTACAACATAGCCCCGAGCCAGAGGTTGTAGCAACAACTAATTTGCTGACATACTGTGAGCGTGGACACGCGATGGCTCAGCCCGGAACAGCTGGCGGCCTGGATACGGCTGACCGCCGTGCTGGAGCTACTGCCAGCTGCCCTGGACAGCCAGCTGCGGCGCGACGCCCAGCTGACCCACTTCGACTACTACGTGCTCGCGATGCTCTCCGAGGCGCCCGACCGCACGCTGCGCATGACGACGCTCGCCGGATACACCACCGCCACCCTCGCTCGCCTCTCCCACGTGGTGCAGCGCCTCGAGGGCCGCGGCCTGCTGGAGCGCTTCCCCTGCCCACAGGACCGGCGCGCCACCAACGCCCGGCTCACCGAGGCCGGCTGGCAGAAGATACGCGAAAGTGCTCCCGGCCACCTGACGGCCGTCCGCGACAACGTCATCGACGCGCTCACCCCCGAGCAGGTCACCCAGCTCGGCGAGATCACCGACGCCATCCTGCACCGGCTCGACCCCGACGGCGCCCGGGCGGCGCTCTACCAGCGGTACGACCCGCCGCGAAGCTAACGCCGCCGATACCCACCCGGGGCAACTGGCCCTGGTGACGTCCTGGCCCGGCCGGACAGATTCGATCTCACATTCGTTGATCACGATGAGCGGGCCGCGCCTGGGCCGACATGATCAACAACATCCGGCAGCGGGCCACGGGCGGTGGCCCGCGAGGGCATCCTGCGAACCAACCCCGACGCCACCGGAAACGTCACCGTGAACGTCGGCTCGGCCACCACGGTGTCAGCGTTGACGATCACCCTCGGCATCGGCCCTGGTGATCGTCACCTGTGACGAAAGTACGTCAGGCATCGGCCCGATGTGCTTACGGTAGAGGGCGGGCGCCGTGACAAAGCCCAGTGCCGTCCGAAGTCCAGTGCCGTCCGAAGTCCCGGAGCGCAGAATGCACGCGGAAGTTGTCCTCGCACTCGACGTCCACCTCGCCGAGTTGCGGGGTCTGCGTCATCAGCTCACCGACGCGCGCGCGATCGAGCCGGGCGAGCGCCTCGACGTCGTCCTGCGGATCGCCGCCAGCGCGGAACGCCTCGCGCACACCGTCTACGCCCACCGCACGACCACTTCCGTAACAGCCTCGCGGTAGCCGCGCGCGAGGCGTTCGTCAGTTCTTGTTCTTGCGCTTGACCGCGGCACGGTCGCTCGCCACGATGAGGCCGAGCAACTCCTTGCCCAGCCCCGCCGGGGCGCGGACCCGACCGCCGCCGGTCGAGATCGCCTGCGGGCAGGTCGCGTCGCCCAGCACCACGATGACGCCGTCGATGGCGATGCCGACCCGGCCGGGAGTCCGCAGGATGCATTCCTCACCGGCGGGCACGGGGTCGCGCAGCTCGGCGAGGGATGCCCGGATCCGGTTCAGCGTCTCGGCGTCCGTCGCGGTGACCATGGGGCCCCGGTATTCGCTGGTGGCGCTGGTGATGCGGTCGGGCAACGCCAGGCCGCCGGCAGGCGGGGCCGGCGGGCCGGCGGGCCAGGTGACGCGCTTGAGCAGCTCCTTGCGAGCGTTGTCGTCCCCCGAGATGAAGACTCCCGTCGCGTCTTCCTGGTCGAAGGCCCGGTATCTCCACCCCGACGGTTTGATGTCCTGCTCGACCTGGAGCAGCCGCCCGTCCTTGACCACCAGCTGCCGCGGGTTGACCGCCTGCCCCCAATTGTGCCGAACGAGGGCCAGCCACGGCTGACCTTCCGACTCGCATCTGAAGGGGGTGCTCCCGGGCGCCTGAGTCAGCGGCGACGAGTTGTACCACCCCTCGGCGAGGTAGACCGTGCGCGGCTCGGCGACGCAGACGTCGATCGTCGTGACCCTGCTCGTCCGCCAGCCCTGCGGGACGACGACCGACAGGCCACCGAAGCTCACCGTGGTGCCGGAAACCTCGTCGGACCGGTCCGGGGCCGCCATGACGAGAGGCACGGCCACAACGACCGCCACCACCGCGGCGGCGACCGACCCGGCAGCCGCCCACACCCGCCGGCGCCGCACGCTACGCCGCCCCAGACTGACCATCCGCGCAGCGGGATCGACCTCGGACGGCGTCACCGAGGCCGCCGCACGCTCCAGCAGCTCGCTCACTCCGGTGGAATTCACGAGATCTCCTTCGAGGAATCGACGAACAGACCGCCGGCCCGCAACGCCGCCAACGCACGCGACGTACGACTCTTGACCGTTCCCACCGCCACACCCAGCGACTGCGCCACCTCAACCTCGGTAGCGTCGGCCCAGAACCGCAACACCAGCACCACCCGCTGATCAGCCGGTAACCGACGCAGAGCAGCGAACACCTGCACACTCAAATCCGACTGATCCGCGAACCCACCACCCGGCGCATCCGGCACCACCTCCGCCGGCACCTCACCCCGCCAGCGCCGACGCCGAGCCCGCATCGCCGCACGAACCATCACCCGCCGCACGTACGCCTCCGGCCGCCCCTCCGGCACAGCCAACCGATGCCACGATCGATACGCCGCGATCAGACCCTCCTGGGCCAGGTCCTCACCCAACCGGCCGTCACCGGTCAGCAACGCACCCAAGCGAACGATCTCGCGATACCGGCTGGCCACGAACTCCTCGTAACCGGCGAGTTCCACGCTGCGAAGCAAGCCCATACCCCATTAAGGGCCCTGGACCCGCCCGATGGTTCCCCCGGTCCTGCCACCGGCCCTACCCACCGCCAGGAACGCCGCCACTACCCACCGCCAGGAACACCGCCACTACCCGGCGACGGGAGCGCCGGGACACCGAGCCGTGGCGCGGGCGGCTCGGTGAGGAAGCGGAACAGCAGCCAGGCCAGGCCGGGAAAAGCGATCAGCGGCATCAGGGCCGTCCGGAGCGACGTGGCGTCCGCCAGCGCGCCGATCAGCGGGCTCGCCAGGCCCCCGACGCTGACCGTCAGGCCCAGCGTGATTCCGCTGGCCGTCCCGACCCGGCTGGGCAGGTAGTCCTGGCCGAGCGTGACCTGCAGCGAGAACGGGATGTAGAGGCCCGCCGAGGTCAGCGCCACGAACACATAGAAGACCGGCCCGGGCACGACGACGACCCCGGCGGTGGCCACGAGAGCGAGCAGGTAGGACCAGCGCACCACGGTGACGCGGCCCCGGCGGTCGGCCAGCCGGCCGCCGGCCACGGTGCCGACCGCACCGCCCAGGTAGAGCAGGAACAGCGCGACGGCGCCGGCCGAAGGGCCCCCGCCGGTGCGTTCCTGGGCGTAGAGCGCCACGAAGGTGCCCAGTCCGATGAACACGATCGAGCGGCAGATGACGGCCAGCGACAGGATGGCGAACGACCGGGGGTCGTCGATGCCTGCCCGGGTCGCGGAGCCGGTGCCGGGCGTGGCCCGCAGCGCGCGCAGCAGGGGAAGGCACAGCGCCGCTCCGGCCAGGGCGGGGACAATGAGCACCGGCGTCAGTCGCAGGCCGCCGCCGGCGACCACCGCGGTGACCATGAGCGGCGCGGACGCGAATCCGAGATTCCCGCCGAGGGAGAACCAGCCCATCGCGGCGTGGCTGCCCGCGCTGGCCTGGCGGGCGAGGCGGGCGGACTCGGGATGGTAGGCGGCGACGCCGATGCCGGCGATGGCCGCGAAAACCAGGGTCGACCCGTACGAGCCGCTGACACCGCTGAGTCCGATGCCGACACCGGACAGGACGGTGCTCGCCGGCAACAGCCAGGGAAGCGCCCACCGATCGGTGATGGCGCCGAAGAACGGCTGCGCCACCGAGGAGAGCAACGAGGCCGCCAGCACCAGGCCCGAGGCGGCGGCGTAGGTGTACTCCCGTTCGGCTATGAAGAACGGCACCAGTGCCGTGACGGCGCCCTGGTAGACGTCCACACAAGCGTGCCCCATCGACAATAGAAGTATCGACCTGTTTCTCCGCATTCAACAATCGTCGCGGGAACTCATGGTGTCGCGCTTCCGATAAACTGCCATTCAATGCTTGAAACTCGCCACGTCGCCATCGCCCCGACCCGGGCCCAGTCGCTGCCCGCCCGGGCCGCCATCGACGCTCACCGGCACGACGACCATCAGATCGTCTACGCGGGCCGCGGCGTGCTCACCGTGAGCACGGACGAGGGCTCGTGGGTGGTGCCCGCCACCCGGGCGATCTGGATCCCGGCCGGCACGGTCCACGCCCACCAGGCGCACGGCGACTGCGAGCTGCATCTGGTCGGCCTGTCCCCGGCCGACAACCCGCTGGGGCTCGACCGGCCCACCGTGCTCGGCGTGGGGTCGCTGCTGCGTGAGCTGATCCTCGCCTACACCCGGCCGCCGCACGACGACGGCCCGGCACGCGAGCGGCTGCGCGCGGTCCTGCTCGATCAGCTGTGCACCTCACCGCACCAGCCGCTGCATCTGCCGACCCCCGCCGACCCCCGGCTGGGCGCGGTCTGCGCCATCCTGCGGGCAAACCCCGCGGACGGGCGTACGCTCGTCGCGCTCGGCCGGGAGGTGGGTGCCAGCAACCGCACTCTGACCCGGCTGTGCCAATCAGACCTCGGCATGACCTTCCCGCAGTGGCGCACCCAGCTCCGGTTGCACCACGCACTGCTGCTGCTCGCCGGCCATGCCCCGGTCACCACGGTCGCGAGGCAATGCGGGTGGGCGTCGGCCAGCGCCTTCATCGACGTGTTCCGGCAGGCCTTCGGGCACACCCCCGGTGCGCACCTGCGCTGACCGGGAAAGGGCTGGCCGTCGGGACGCGTACCCCGGCCGGGCTGCCCGGCCGGGGTGCGCGTGTGCGGCTACAGGCTGCCGAGGAGTTGCTTCATGGCGTCGATCTCGGCCTGCTGACTGGTGCCGATCTGCTGGGCGAGGGCCTTGGCGTCCGCGCTGGCGCCGCCGGAGGTCTCCTCCTTGGCCATCTCGATGGCGCCCTCGTGGTGCGCGATCATCATCCGCAGGAATTCCTTGTCGAACTCCGTGCCGGACATGGCTGCCAGCTTCTTCATGTCGTCATCGGACATCACGCCCGGCATGGTGCCGTGACCCATGTCCATGCCGGCGGGCGAGGCCGGCTGGCCCCAGGACCGCAACCAGCCGGTCATGGTGGCGATCTCCGGGCTCTGCGCCGCCTTGATCTGTGCCGAGAGCTTCTTGACCTCGGCACTGCCGGCCCGGCTCGCGGCCAGGTCCGCCATGGCCACGGCCTGCTGGTGGTGCACAATCATGTGCCCGGCGAAGGCGGCATCCGCCTCGTTGGACACCGCCGCCGCGCTGCTGCCCGGCGCGGCGCCGGCAGCCGCGCCCATGTCGGGCATGCCGCCGTGGTCGCCGGAGGAGCCGCCGCAGGCACCGAGCGCGAGGCCGGCGACCAGGGCGGTGCCGGCGACAGCGGCCCGGCGCACGAGGGTACGAGTCATCACAAAAGAGCCTTTCGGGGTCGGTAAGAATCGCGTACGGGAACCGGAACGTGCCCGGATCCCCTACGTCCGCAGCACCGACACCGTGGCGAGCGTGAGACCGAACGGCAGAACGGGTGGAGCGCGAGGCGCCCGGCGGCAGGGACCGCGGGCCGTCCGCAGTGGATGCCGGCCGGTCACGGCGCCCAGCAGGAGCGCGGCCAGCAGCACCGCGACGGCGAGCGCACCGAGCACCGCCACGCACAAACCCCAGCCGCTCATCCCGCTGCTGCCGATGGGCTGCGTCGCCGTGTGGTCACACTCGCAGCCGTCGGACGCCGTGTCGCCCACTGTGAGGGCCATGCCCACAGCGGCGGCCCGCGGCTCGTCATGGTGAGCGGCGTGGCCGCCGCCACCATGGCCGATGGTGTGCATCGCCGCCAGGCCGAACAGTGTGCACGCGAGCAGGACCAGCCGGGCTATCCGCCCACTGACCGCCACACCGCCGAGCACGCGCCCACGGTAGTCGGTCATACCGACAATTACGCGCCGGGCCGCCACTCGGTTCACCTGACACAGGTCGCGCGCGCGGCGCCCCCACGTCCAGCGTTCCGAGCGGCCGGCCCGCCGGCTCAGCCGGCCAGGGCCGGACGGACGGCGAAGGTCATGTCCTTGCGGGCCAGCTCGGAGCCGTCGAAGACGTCGGCGTAGAGCTTGTAGCCGCGATGGCGCAGATACCGGTCGGGGTGGCCGTACGCCTGCAAGGACGTGAACTGGCCGGTCAGGCCCGGCCGGGCGCAGAAGGTGGCGTCCGGGGCGAACTGCGCGGTGCCGTCCGAGCGCCGCAGGTAGACGGTGAAGGCCTGCTGTCGCAGGTAGTAGCCCGGGAAGTTGACGGCCTCGAACGAGACGCAGGCGGGATCGGCCAAACCGGCGCGGACCCGGAACGACGAGTCGGCCCGGTCGAGGGCGGAGCTGGCCGCGGAGACGGCGCTGAGCTTGCCGGCGTAGTTCTGGTGCCGGGCCCGGAACCCGAGGAAGTTCACCGCCTCCAGCCCGATCGTGGTTTCCGGAGTCAGCGGCACGGTGCCGGGCTCGCTGGTGCCGCCGGTCTCGGCGGGGGTCTCCTGGCCGGCCTCGTAGACCGTCACCGTTCCGGGCGTGCCGTCGCGGCGCAGCGTGATGATCTGCGACGGCGTGGGCACTCCGGCCGTGTCCACCCCCTGCAACAGGTACGAGCCCGGCGGCAGGGCATTGCGGTCCGCCGGCAGCGTGACGCGCACGCTGTCGCCCTGCTGGGCCACGGTCAGCGGCACCTGCCGCTGGTCGGTGTTGTAGGAGTGGGTGACCCGGCTGAGGCTGGTCAGCGAGGCCGAGGCGAGCTGCCGGGCGTCGCTCATGCCCAGGGTCAGGGTGCGGCCGTAGCCGACCGTGCCGCTCATCGTGCGGATCTCTGGCCGCGACGCCCACCGGACCACTCCGTCGGCGTCCCGGCTGAACAGGTGCGCGGGGTAGTAGATCTCGGAGTTGAAGTTGTTCTCCGGTCCGGGCAGGCCGCCGCCGGAGGTGAGCACCGAACCGCTGGGCAGCCGCAGCGACACCGAGTGGTAGGTCCGGATGCGCTGGGCGGTCGCCCCGGCGCGCCACTGCTGGGTGACGGGATTCCACACCTCGGACTGGTACGCGGAGTTCGCCGCTCCGCCCTGGGTGCCGACCCGGGTGCCGCCGTTGGCGAACACCTCGCCGTTGGCGAGCATGGTGAGGTTCAGCCAGTTGCGGGCCAGCCGCATCGGTGCCACCGACCGGACCACGGGCGTGGCGGGCGTGACGTCCACGACGGTCGCCGCGTTCGTCGCCACCTCGGCGGTCTCGTTGAACCGCTGGCCGCCGCCGGCGAAGAGCAGCTTGCCGGGTGCGTAGGAGACCGAGGAGCCGGAGGCACCGATCGGGTTCGGGATGGTGCCCAGCGAGCGGACCGAGCCGGTCCCGGTGGGGTCCAGCTTCCACATCTGGTTGTACGAGACGCCGAAGACCTGCCCGTCCGGCGCGATGGAGGCCCGGGGATACCACCACCGGTTGTCCTCGGCCCCGAACGCGACGGTGCTGGTGGCGCCGGTCAGCCTGGTCCACGCGCCGGTGCCGGTGCCGATCTCCGGGGTGGTGGCCACCTTGGTGTTGTCGGCCGGGGTCCGGTAGGCGCCGGTGTTGTAGTAGTCCGCGCCACCCAGCACGAGCACGCGGTCGTCGGGCAACCGCAGCACCGAGGCGTACCACCGCTGCTGGGTGAGCTGGGCGCCCATCGTCTGCGCGCCGCTGGCGGGTTCGTAGACCATGCTGGCGGTCGTGGAGTTGCCGCCGACCATCAGCACCCGGCCGTCCGGCAGGAATTCCAGGGCGTTGCAGAAGCTGTCGTAGTCGTGCATCGACGCGAACTGCCGATGGCTAGCGGCACCGGTGCCGGCGGCCGGGTTCCAGTCGTCGTAGACGACGCCGCCCTGCCGGGCCGCGTTCACCGGTGAGCCGTAGCTGGCCACCCGGCCGCTCGGCAGCAGGGCCGCGTGGATCGCCACCAGCGGCCAGGCCACCTGGGGCGCGTACATGCCGGTCACGTCCGCGTCCGCGCTGGGTGCCAGCGTGCCGAGGAACGGGTCGGCCGGCTGGGCCAGCGCGACGGGGGTGCCGCCGGTGACCGTCGGCCCGGGCGCGGCCAGGCCCGGACCGGGCAGTGCCACCGCGCCGACGCCCAGCACGAGCGCGACGAGGGCCGACTCCGCTATCAGATGAGCGCGGGCTACCGGGGAGCGAAAAGAAATCATTGAACTCTTTCCATGACGGCGGGGGGGTACCCGAACTGCGCCACCCGGTACCCGATTCGAGGTCTCCATGGTCGGCTCCGGGACCGCTTAACCGGTCAACCGACCGGCCAGTTCCGCGACGCCTACCAGGCCGTCCTCGGGCTTGTTCCAGCAGCCGCCATCCCCGAGAACGGTGAACATGCCGACCACACGGTGGGTAATCAAGCGGGCGAGACTATCCGCGATATGCGCGCTATATCCGGGTCAAACCCTCAAGCCCATCACGTACGGTCACAGTGTTGCTGGAGTGATCCGGCGCGCCGAGCCTCCCCGGCGTGCCGGATGACCGTGACACGCGATCATGGTGGGCGTGGTGGAGACGCTGGCGATCCTGGCCGCCGGGTTCTGGGCGGGAATGATCAACGTGGTAGTCGGTTCGGGAACGCTGGTGACGTTTCCGACGCTGCTGCTGTTCGGATACCCGCCACTGGTGGCGAACGTGTCCAACAACATCGGCCTGGTCGGCGGCGGCATCAGCGGCACGGTCGGCTACCGGCACGAGCTCAGCGGTCGCCGCCGCGAGCTGCGCGGCATGCTGCCGGCGGCGTTGCTCGGCGGTATCACCGGCGCGTTGTTGCTGCTGATCCTGCCGGACGACGCGTTCCGCACGATCGTCCCCGTGCTGATCGCGGTCGGCCTGTGCATGGTCGTGTGGGGTCCGGCCCTGCAGCGGCGCGCCACTCGCGGGCGGGACGCCACCGCGGACTCCGGCCGCCTGGCGACGCTGACCCGGCCGCGGCTCGCGACCGTCATCGCCGGCATCTATCTGCTCGGCATCTACGGCGGGTACTTCGGCGCCGCCCAGGGCGTGCTGATCGTCGGCCTGCTCAGCCTGCTGACGTCCGAGGGCATCCAGTCGATCACCGGGCTGAAGAATCTGCTCACCACGGCGGTGAACGCGATCGCCGCCGTCACCTTCCTGCTCGTCTCCCCCGGGTCGGTCGACTGGACGGTGGTGGCGCTGATCGCGGTCGGCGCGACAGTGGGCGGCGTCGTCGGCGCCCGGTTCGGCCGCCGGTTGCCGCCCCTGCTGATGCGGGCGCTGATCGTCGTTGTCGGGGTCGCGGCGATCGTCCGCATGCTGATCTTCGGATGACGGCCTCGCACCCCGGCGGGGCGGCCCCGGCGACATCGCCGCCGGGGCCGCCCGTCCTCGATGACCGTCAGGGAGCCGGTTCGATCCAGACGTTGCGGTACTGCACCTTGTTGCCGTGGTCCTGCAGGCGGATGGCGCCGGTGGCCGGGCCCTCCGGGATGTTGCCGCCGGTGCCGCCGGGGATCGCCACGTTGTCGTGCACCTTCCGGCCGTTCCAGACCAGGGTCACGCGGGCGTTCTCGGTCTTGGCGCCGGCCGCGTCGTAGCGGGCCGCGCGGAACGTGATGTCGTAGCTCTGCCACGTCTCCGGCGCGGTGGACGCGTTCACGTCCGGGGCCTTGTGCAGGTAGATCGAGCCCGCCTCGTTGTTGTCGAGCGTCGGGTCCCCGTACGAGTCAAGGATCTGGATCTCGTATCTCTCCTGCTGGTAGACGCCGCTGTTGCCACGGTTCTGCCCGGTCACCTCCGGGGGCAGCAACGGAACCTTGAACTCGACATGCAGCTTGTAGTCCCGGAAGGCCTCCTTGGTGCGCAGGTCACCGCAGCACACCTCGGTCGCGCCACCGGCGACCGCGGGCCATTGCGGGCGCCGCCCGTCGGTGTGTTGCCAGTTGTCCAGGCCGTGCCCGTCGAAGAGGGCTATCCGCGCCCCCGGCCTGCGCACGCTGATCAGGTCGAGGTTGACGTGCCCGGTGTCGGTGGCGTCGACCCGGAACTGGATCGCGTTCACCCCCTTGCGGAGCGGCAGCGTCTCCGTGGCAGTGGCCCACTCGTCCCAGCTGACCGTGGACGGCAGCGCGATCTGGCGGATCTTGCGCCCGTTGACGTGGACGCTCACCGTCTTGGTGCCGCTGAACGGGTTGGGACCGTTGGAGTAGCGCAGCCCCACCGCGTGGTCGCCGGCCTTGTCCACCGTGACGTGCATGGTGGTCGAGGCGTTCAGCGCGCCGAAGCCGGCCGTGAAGCCGATGCCGGAGAAGCCGCGGTGGTCGGTGGCGAGCGTGGCACCGCCCTCCCGGTTGCCCTCCTCGGCCTCGTAGTAGATCTGCTGCGCCTGCTGGCCGGGGACCTCGTTCATGGTGTACCAGGCCTCGGTGCTCCACAGTGCCTCGCCGTCCCGGGCGCTGAACGGGCGCGGCGAGCGCAGGTGCACCACGCGGTCGCGGCGCAGCCCGGCCACGGACAGCGTGACGGTCTTGCGGTCGCCGGAGACCTTGGCGGCGGTCACCGCCAGCGTCTCCTGGTCCACCTCGGGCCCGCCGTACTGCGCGGTTGGCACGTAGCGCCACTGCTCCACCCGGTATGCGGTGGGCAAGGCCGCGACGGTCGCGTCGGACAACGGCTTGGTGTACTCGATCTTGAAGCCGGTGCCGGTGGCCTTCATGGTCCTCATGTCGAAGACGTCGGTGCCGTTCGGGGTGAGCTTCTGCAGGCCGTGGTGAAGCTTGCCCTCCTGGCCCCAGTTGCCCTCGGCGCCGAGCCCGCCGAGATAGATCGCGCCGTCCGGGCCGATCGACACCTCGTTGACGCCGGCCTCCAGGCCCTGGGTGTGCCGGAAGACCGCGCCCTGCTCCTGGCCGTGCACCGTTTCCAGGTACGCCCGCTGCAGCCCGCCGTAGGTGACGTCGCCGATCAGCAGCTGCCCCCGGTACGGGCCCGTCTTGAGCAGCACCGGGGTGCTGGGCGAGTTGGCGATCTGGTTCTGCGGCAGCCACAGCACCGGCCGGGTCACCGGTTCGGCGTCGAACGGGCCGTCCGGGTTGGTGTAGTGGTTGTAGAACGCGCCCTTTTCGATCTTGAGGAGCTTGGACGACGGGAGCCAGCCGCCCTGGTTGTCGGTGACGTACAGGTCGCCGCCGGGGCCCCAGCCGATCCCGTTCGGGGTACGCAGGCCGCCCGCGACCGTGGTGACCTTGCCCGAGCGCCGGTTGACCACGATGCTCGTGCCGCGGCCGCCGACCGGCTGCGGGTCGGTGGTCGCGCCGCCGAGATTGATCGACACCGACAGGTTCAGATAGAAGTTGCCGTCCTTGTAGAGCAGGCCGAACGCGAACTCGTGGAAGTTGCCGCCGAACGGCCAGACGGCGACCGTGCGCCGCGCGTCGAGCACCTCGTCGCCGTTCGTGTCGCGCAGCTCCGTCAGCTCGTGCTTCTGCGACACGTAGACCATGCCGTCGACCACGGCGACGCCCATCGGTTCCTTGAGGCCGTCGGCGAGCTTGCGGTAGGTGACACCCGCCGGACCGGTCTTGCCGGTCACGTTCGCCACCAGATACACCTCGCCGGCCAGCTTGTCCGAGCCGCCCCAGGTGCTGATCACCATCTTGCCGTCGGGCCGCCAGGCGATGCCGGTGACCTGCGGCTCGAAGCCCGGCGGGCGGAGGTTGGTGAGGTCGTAGCCGGGGTGCACGGCGGTCAGCGGCAGCCCGTCGCCCGGCGTGTCGGTGCCGGCTGTGCACTCCTTGCGCCCCGGCGCGGTCACCCGGACCACTCCGGCGTCGGTGCTCAGCGCGCTGGTCGGCACCACCGCGAAGTCGCCCGCGCCCGGCGGCCGCCAGGCGAGCGTGAGCTGCTGACCGCCGCCACGCTCGAAGTGCTCGACCCGCAGCGGGTGCACCCCCGCGGCCAGGGTGATCGTGCCGTCCTTGGGCTCGGCGCCGTGCAGTCCGTCGTGGTCGACCACGAGCGTGTCGCCGATCCACAGCTTCGAGCCGTCGTCGCTGGTCAGCCGGAAGAGATAGCTGCCGCCGGCGGGCACGGTGAGGTTGGCCAGCGCGTGCGTGACGAAGTCGTCCGCCAGGCCGAACTGCTCGTCGGTCGACCAGTCCACTGTGGGCATCAGTTTGTCCACGTTGGGCGTCTGGCCCGGCTTGAGGTCGCAGATGCGGTTGAGGGGCAGCCCGATGTCGTACGTCCGAAGGGTTACGCCTGGCTCCTGGGGCGGCAGGTCGGCGGCGTGCGCGGGTGCGGAGGTGAAGGTTCCGATGAGTAAGGCGGCCACTAGCCAACGTTTCATGGGCGCTCCCCGGTTACCAGCATGATTCAGAGGTGTGAATAGCTTGGTCGACTTTCGATCCCGCGTCCATATCTTTCGATGGTTATCTTCTAACTTTCTTTCCCGGAGACAAAAGTCCCCAAGATCTGACACTCCGCCTGTCCGTTGATAAACAGCACCCCGCCGCGGCGGCCGGGATGCTCGGCGGTAGGAGGTGGGTCCATGGCGGTTCATGACCGGGATCGGGCAGTGGTGCTGGGTGGCAGCGTGGCCGGTCTGCTCGCCGCGATCGTGCTGGCCGACAGCTACCGCAGCGTCGTCGTGGTCGAGCGCGACACCCTGCCGTCGCACCCGGACCACCGTCGCGGCGTGCCGCACGGGCGGCACGTGCACGGCTTCCTGCCGTCGGGCCTGCGCCTGGTGGAGGAGTTGCTGCCCGGCTTCACCGCCGGTGCGGTCGCGCGGGGCGCGCTGCTGGGCGACATCCTGGGCAACGTCCGCTGGTATCTCAACGGGTCACTGCTACGCCAGGCCGTGACCGGGCTGACGGCGCTGTCGGCCAGCCGGCCGCTGATCGAGACGGGGATCCGCGACGCGGTCCGGCGCCGGGCCAACGTCACCATCCTGGACGGCCACGACATCGTCGGGATCGGCACGACACCGGACCGCCGCCGGGTCATCAGCGCGCGGGTCACCGGCAGCCGCGGCGAGGGTTCCCGGGTGCTGCCGGCCGACCTGGTGGTCGACTGCAGCGGCCGGGCGTCCCGAGCGCCACGCTGGCTGGCCGACCTGGGCTACGCCCCGCCCGACGAGGACGTCGTGGGCATCGACCTGAGCTACGCCACCCGGGTGTTCGCCATGCCGGCCGGAACGTTCGGCGACGACCTGTTCGTGGCCACCACCCGCTTCCCGGGCCAGCGCCGCAGCGGGATCGCGCAGCGCCTGGAGGGCGGCCGCGCCATGGTGACCCTCGCCGGCGTGCTGGGCGAACGCCCACCCGCCGACCTGGAGTCCTTCACGGCGTACGCGCGCACGCTGGCGGTGCCTGACACGTACGAGATCGTGCGGGCCGGCACGCCGCTCGGCGGTCCCGACACGTTCCGCTGCCCGACGTACGTGCGGCGCCGCTTCGAACAGCTCGCCGACTTCCCCACCGGCTTCCTGGTCCTGGGCGACGCCGTGTGCGCCTTCAACCCGGTGTACGGCCAGGGGATGACGGTCGCCGCGGCCACGGCGACGGCGCTGCGTGATCACCTGCGGGCGCCGGCCGGCCCGGACCCGCTGTCGTTCTTCGCCGCCCAGTCGAGGCTGCTCGACGCGCCGTGGGCGCTCGCCGCGGGCGCCGACCTGGCGCTGCCCGGCGTCACCGGGCCGGCGCTGCCGCCGTCACCGCTCACCAGCGACTACCTCGCCCGGCTGCAGCAGGCCGCGGTGCACGACGCCGACCTGGCGACCGCCTTCATCCGGGTGACATCGCTGGTCGACCCGCCCGCCGCGCTGCTGTCCGAGGAGGTCCGCGCCCGGACCGGTTCGCCGACGGTCAGTTCACCACTGTCGGGTCGCTGATCGCCGCGCGGCAGGCCTACCTGACCGTGGTCGAGCGGGCGGTGGCCGGCTGAGGCCAAACCCGACCGACGCCGCACACCGAAGTCGGTGGTATTTGGCTAGGCTCTGCGCATGGCAGCGGACCGGGTCGCCCGGCACCTGGCCGCGGGCTTCGCCGTCGTGGCTTCGAGCTACGTCGTGGCCGGCCTCGCCGCGTGGGCCGTGGTCGCCGCCCGCCCGAGCCAGCATCCGCTGCTGCTCACGTTCTACGCCGACCTCGTCGCCACCGTCGTGGTGTTCGCCGCGAGCATGGTCGTCGCCAACGCGAGCCTCTACGATCCCTATTGGAGCGTCGCACCGGCCGTGGTCGTCGTCGCGTGGGTGCTCTGGCGGACCGGCGCCGACCCCGCCCTGCTCACCGGCCGCCAGACGGCCGTGGTCCTGCTCGTGCTCGCCTGGGCGATCCGGCTGACCGCCAACTGGGCGTCGTCGTGGCACGGCCTGCACCACGAGGATTGGCGCTACGTGCAGCTGCGCGAGGAACGCCCGCGCCTGGTGCCGTGGTGGCTGGTCAATCTCGCCGGCATCCAGCTCATGCCCACGTTGGTGGTCTTCGCCGGCCTGCTCCCGGTCTGGCCCGCCGTGACGGAGACCGGAAGGCCCTGGGGCCTCGCGGACGTCGCCGCGATTGTCGTCACGGGCGCCGCTATCGCCATCGAGACCGTCGCGGATCGGCAACTGCGCCGGTTCGCGCGCGATCCCGCCAACCGGGGCAAGATCCTCGATCGAGGGCTGTGGCGCTATTCGCGTCACCCCAACTACCTCGGCGAAATCGGTTTCTGGTGGGGAATGTGGCTGTTCGGCTTGGCCGCCGCCCCGTCCTGGTGGTGGACGGTCCTCGGCCCGATCATCATGGTCCTGCTCTTCACGTTCGTCAGCGTGCCCATGCTGGACCGCAGATCCCTGACCCGCCGGCCGTCCTACGCCGACCACATGCGTCGCGTCCCAGCCCTCCTCCCCCGCCGGCCCCGCCGCACCTAGCGGCCCCGCTGGAGGCTGGTCAGCGTCGGCAGGGTTCGATACCGTTCCGGCGGGCGGGCCCGCCCGACCGCCGAGGAGAGGACTCCGGTCGTGGACGAACAGCGGTTCCGATTCGACGTTCTGGAGCGGCTGCGGGCCGAGCCGCGCACGTCGGTGGAGCTCGTCGAGGAGATCGCCGCCGCCCTGCAGCCGGTGGTCGGCCTCGCCTACCACGACAACGGGGACGGCGGGCCGGTGCCGCTCGGCGCGTCCAAGACCGGCGGTCTGCCGCACGTCGCTGCCGGGTTCGTGTGGCCGACCGAGGAGGACACCGACGAGCCGCTGGCGCTGGTCTGCCAGATCAACCTCGCCGAGGCCGCAGCGGCTGCCCCCGGCCGGCTGCCGGCGACCGGCATGCTCTACCTCTTCTCGATCGCCGACGGCGACCGGGCGTACGGATATGAGATCGACGACGAGACCACGGCGCTGGTGCACGACCCGGCGCCGGGTCCGCTGGCGGTCGCCGAGGCGCCCGCCGAACTCGCCGCACTCGACGCCATCCTGCCCGAGTGCGCGCTGCGGGTCGGCCCGTCGTTCGGGTGCCAGGATCCGCAGCCGGCGGACGGCAGACCCGAGGCGCAGAGGTTCGACTACGACGTGGAGCAGGCCATCGAGCGGGCCATCGAGGCCGCCGGTGGGGTCGCGGAGGGCGTGGGCCGCATGCTCGGTGACGCGAACCTCTTCCGTGCGGAGATGGCCGAGTGCTACGACCCGGCCCGGCAGGTCCTGCTGGTGAGCCTCGACGGATACAGCCTGGCCCGGGAAGCCTTCGGCGAGGGCCAGTTCCACGTGCTCGTGGATCGCGACGCCCTCGCCGCAGGCGACCTCGCCAAGGCCGAGATCCTCTTCGAACCGGGCACCTGACGCCACTGTCGGCGTATCGCGCAGTGGCACCGCGTCGATACCATCGCGGTGCGGAGTGATTCACGTCCGCCGGTGCCTCAGGCGCCAGTGGCGAGCACGCCAGCAGGGGGACCGGTGGATCGGCCAGAACTGCCGTTGCTGATCATCGGAGCGCTGGGCGCCCTCGTCTTCGGCCTGATGCTCGGCTGGCCGTTCGCCGTCCGGCTGTCCCGCTGGGCCCGCGACATCCACACCGATGGCACCCCCGGCCGGATCGACCTGATCGGCTCGATCGGGGTGGTCGTCACGTCGATCCCGGCCGACGGCTACGGCGAGGTCCAGGTCAGGGTCGCCGGTCAGCCCAGGAAGCTGCACGCCCTGGCGACGCGCCCGATCCCCTTGGGAACCGAGATCTTCGTGATCGAGGCACCCTCCGACACCAGCGTCCTGGTCGAGCCGATCAGACCCGGCCTGTAACCGCACAGCTCACCCGTTCGAAGCCGCCGACCCGACCGACAGAAGGATCCGACATGACCCTGCTCATCGTGACCGCCGGCGGAGTGCTGGTGGCCCTGCTGCTCATTCTGACCGTCCTCTCCCGGATCAAGGTCGCCGGGCCGAACGAGGCGTTCATCATCACCGGCCGCAAGGGCCGCATGATCACCAGCTCGGCCGGGATCCGCTCGACCGACCTGTCCGGCCAGAAGGTCGTCATGGGCGCCTCGGTCTTCGTGCTCCCGATCGTCCAACGTAAACAGTCGCTCGACCTGTCCAGCCGGCGGATCTCGGTCGACATCCAGGGCGCGGTCAGCAAGCTGGGCATCCGGGCCAATCTGCACGGCGTGGCGATCGTCAAGGTCGGCGGCACCGAGGACGCCGTCCGGGCCGCGGCCCAGCGTTTCCTGCACCAGCAGAAGGAGATCGAGCAGTTCACCCGCGAGGTGCTGGCCGGCTCGCTGCGGGCGATCGTCGGCCGGCTCACCATCGAGGAGATCATCGGCGACCGGGGCGCGTTCGCCAACGCGGTGGCCGAGGAGGCCGAGCACTCGATGACCAACCAGGGCCTGGTCCTGGACACCTTCCAGGTGCAGGACATCCTGACCGAGGGCACCTACCTGCAGGATCTCGGCCGCCCCGAGTCGGCCCGGGTGCTCAAGGACGCGGCCATCGCCGAGGCCCTGGCCCGGCAGAAGTCCGAGCAGGCGCGGCTGCTCGCCGAGGAGTCGGTCGCCGAGGCCGAGCGCAACCTCGAGCTGAAGCGGGCCGGGATCCGGGCCGAGGTGGACGCGGCCAAGGCCCGAGCGGCCTCGGCCGGCCCGATCGCCGAGGCGGAGCAAGCCCAGATGGTGCTCTCCGAGCAGCAGAAGGTGGCCGAGCGCAACGCCGAGCTCAAGCAGCGCCAGCTCGACACCGAGGTGCGCAAGCCGGCCGACGCGCAACGGTACCGGGTGGAACAGGAGGCCGAAGCGGCCCGCAGCGCCGCCGTGCTGGCCGCCGACGCCCAGCGGCAAGCCACCATCGCCGCCGCCCAGGCCGCGGCGGAGCAGGCGAGGCTGACCGGTGAGGGCGAGCGGAGCCACCGCGCCGCGGTGGCGGAGGCGGTCGAGCTGGAGGGCCATGCCGAGGCCGCCGCGATCCTGGCCCGCGGCCAGGCCGAGGCCGAGGCGATGCTGCGCAAGGCGGAGGCCTTCGCGCAGTACGGCGAGGCCGCGGTGCTCGACCTGGTGGTGCGGGTGATGCCGAAGGTGGTGGCCGCGGCGAGCCGCCCGATCGGCGAGATCGACAAGCTCACGGTCATCTCGACCGACGGCGCCACGGCGCTGACCCGGGCGGTGGCCGACAACGTGGCACAGGGCCTGCAGCTCGGGACCGACCTGACCGGGGTCAACCTGTCCAAACTGCTGACGAACCTGGGCAACTCGAAGCGCGAGAACGGCTCAGCCGACTGAACCCGTAGGGCAGCTCGCGGCGCGGGCAGCGATCAGGTAGCCGCTGCCTGCCCCGGCCCGGACGGATCAGGACGAAGTTGCCCTCGGCGATCACCTTGTGCACGGTGTCGTAGACCATGCTGATGCCCTGTTCGGCTCTCGGCCGGATAGGGCTTGAGCCTCAGAATCCGGTGAAGCCGGGTTGGCCGTGCGCGGTGAACAGCTTGACGGCGTCGTCGTAACCGGCGACGAGCAGGTGCGGTCCCGTCTCGGTCGGGTACGTCGCCAGGGTGCGCACCCAGCCGCACCGCGGGTGGTTGTCCAGGGCGCCCTCCCAGCCGACCCAGCCGCCCGCGCGCCCGGTCGCCGGGTCCCACAGCCACACACCGGGGAGGTCGCCGCCCGCCGCGAGCCACGGCTCCGGCCGGGATCGCACCTCGCGCAAGGCGTAGATCGTGCCTCCGCCGGACATCTCGATCGCCGCGGTATGCACGCTGTCCCGGGGTTTCATGGAGCGGACCAACTGGCCGCCCAGGGGGTCCCAGAGCCTGATGATGCCGTCGTCGCCCCCGGAGGCGACGAGCACCTGTCCGCCGACCGTCACCGGGCACACCGCGTGGATCCAGCCGTCGTGACCGGTGAGGGCGAACTTCAGCGTCCCGCCGGCGATGTCCCAGATCCGAACGACCGCGTCGAGCCCCACCGTCGCGAGCAGGTCCACGCCGCCGGCGCGGAACAGGCACATCCCCTGCACCTGCCCGGCCGACTCGCCCATGACGTGGACACCCTCGCCGGTGGCCGGGTCCAGGAGGAGGACGACCCCGTCGTGACCGGCCGTCACGAGCAGGTCGTCGCCTGCCGCCGTGCCGAACCGGTCGTCACTCGGCCGGTATGCGCAGAGCTGGGTGATCCGCTCGGTCGGGTGCCCGGTGTACCGGGTGACCTCGCGACGGGCGACGGGGTCCCACAGCCAGATGGTGTGGTCCACCCCCGCGGACGCGACGATCGTCCGCCCGCGCAGCCGCACCGGGCACACGGCCAGGGCCGGGCCCTTGCTCCGGCCCACCTTGCGGGCCCGGCCGGCGTCCGGATTCCACACTTCGACGTGGCCGCTGTCCCGGCCCGCGACCGCGAGTGTCGCGCCGCCGGAGGCGACCCCGCACACCGACCAGTACTTCGGAAACAACGAAGCCATCAGCACATTCTGGCCGACCATCGACGTCCGTGAAAGCCTTGCCGGCCGTGGGCCGTGGGCCGGCGACGACGAGCTGTTCGACGCCGGTCTTGGTGAGCCCGAGGCCGGCCCGGACAGCGTCGTCGGACTCGAGGACGAACCGCTCCCGGGCGGCCTGCTTGGTGACGCCGTCAACCGCAGGCTGACGATCAGGATGCCGGGATGATCCGGCGGGTCTCGTAGGCCCACATCGCGATCTCCACCCGGTTGCGGGCGCCCAGCTTGGCCATCAGGCTCGCCAGGTGGGTCTTCACCGTGCTCAGGCTGATGTGCAGGGTGTCGGCGATCTCGGTGTTGGTCATCCCGCGTGCCACGGCGAGCAGCACCTCGTCCTCGCGGGCGGTGACCGGGCTGATCGGCTGGACGGCGGGCCGGCCGGCCGGGATGTCCGCGAACGTCTGCAGCAGGCGCACCGTGATGCTCGGGGCGATGAGCGCGTCGCCGGCCGCAGCCGACCGCACGGCCTGGACCAGCAGGTCCGGCCCGGCGTCCTTGAGCAGGAAGCCGCGAGCCCCGGCACGCAGGGCGCCGTAGACGTATTCGTCAAGATCGAACGTGGTGATCACGACGACGACCATCGGATCGGCTACGCCCGGACCGGCGAGCAGCCGGGTGGCCTCCAGCCCGTCCAGCTCGGGCATCCGGATGTCGAACAGGCAGACGTCCGGCCGCAGGTCGCGAGCGAGGCGGACGGCCTCGCGCCCGTCGGGCGCCTCGCCGACCACCTCGATGTCGGCTTGGGCGTCCAGCATGACCCGCAGGCCGGTACGGATGACAGGCTGATCGTCAGCGACGACTACGCGAATGGACACTCCTGCCTGCCCTTCCCCTCGGCAACTCGGCCGCCACCTGCCAGCCCCGGTCGGCGCCGGGACCGGCGCGCAGCTCCCCGCCGAGCAGGGCGACCCGCTCGTGCAGCCCGGCCAAACCGTATCCCTCCCGGCCGCGGCCGGCCCGGGCACCGTCGTCCTGGACGGTTATCCGTACCCGTTGCGGTTCTCCGGTGACCCGGATGACGACCTCGGTCGCGTCGACGGCGTGCCGCATCGCATTGGTCACCGACTCCTGCACGATGCGGTAGACCGCCGCGTCCACGGCCGGCGACAACTCGTCCAGCTCGCCGTCGAGGCCCAGGTCGACGTGGAGGTGACCGGCCGGGGAACGCGTCAGGCGCCGCAGGTCGCCGACGCCGGCCTGCGGGGCGAGGTCGGCGCCGCTGTGGCGCAGCGCGGCGACCATGGCACGCATCTCCTCCAGGGTGCGGGCGCCCTCCTCCTCCACCCCTTCCAGCGCTTCGACCGCGGCGGCCGGGTTCGCGCCGGCGAGGACCCGGCCGGCCTGGGCGCGGATCACCATGGCGGAGACGTGGTGGGCGACCGTGTCGTGCAGCTCCCGGGCGATGCGCTCGCGCTCAAGAGAACGCGCCTGCTCCAGCTGCCGCTCGCGGGAGGCCCCCCAGAACCGCACGGACGCCCCGATCGCCGCGGGCATCATAAGGAACACGAAGCCCCCGATCTGCTCACCGACCGGGGTGTCGTCGGTGATCACCGACAGCGCGAAGGTCGCCAGGATCACCACGCCGCCCAGGACGATCTCGCGTCCCGACCCCCACCGGAGCAGGGCATACACCAGGATCAGCACGACCAGGCCGCTGTACAGGCCGACCGGCTGCGGCGGGGCGGTGATCAGCGTGGCCAGCTGGAGCAGGATGGCCGCGCCGAAGCCGAGCGCGACCACCGCCAGCGGGCGGGTCCGCCGCCACAGGGTCAGCGCGACGAGCCAGCCGGCGAGCAGTGCGGCCACCGGCCGCCAGGCGACATCCGTACGCAGCGTGGCCTCCAGCACCACACCGCACATGCCCGCACCGAGCAGCACCCCGTCCCGCCACACCCGGGCCGGGGCGTCGGGCGGGCGTGGTTCGGTCCAGAAGGCTCGCAGGTCGTCTTTCAACACGGTCTCAGCCTAGGGACCGCACCGGATCGCACATCGGCCGAAAGAACGGGACGCCGCTCCCCCCGGGGACCGACGAATCCGCGGCTCACGGGCCGATGCCGGGGGAGGCGATCGCGACGAACCTCGTCATCGACGCCGACGACTTGGAGAATCAGATGCTTTCCCGAACCCTCGTTCGACTGGGCACGAGCGCCGCGCGCCGGCCCTGGCGGGTGATCGCCGCATGGCTGCTGGTCGCGACGATCGCGGTCGCCGCCGCGGTCGCCTTCGGCGGCAAGACAGCCGACTCGATGACCGCGCCGGGACTGGACTCCCAGCGCGCCGCGGAGCTCCTCGAGCGCGCGGGCACCGGCCAGGAGGGCATGACCGCCCAGGTGGTCGTCACCCCGATCAACGGCGGGGACACGTTCCTCGCCGACGGTGCCGCCCGTACCGGTCTGCAGCGGCTGCAGGCCGAGATCCGCGCCCTTCCCCACGTGCTGTCGACCAGCGATCCGGCGGGAGCGCTCGACCGGGGCCGGGACGCCGCCGCGGCCGGCGGCCCGATCTCGGCCGACGGACGGATCGCGGTGATCCGGGTGCAGTATCCCGAGCAGAGCCAGCTGTCGACCGCCGACCTCGACGCCCTCGTCGACCTCGGCGACCGGCTGCGCGGCGAACTGCCCCTGCGCATCGAGATGGGCGGGGACCTCTTCTTCGCCTTCTCCAGCCCCGCTGCCGGCGTCGGCGAGCTGGTCGGAATCCTCGCCGCCGCGGCGATCCTGTTCCTGGCGTTCGGCTCGTTCACCGCCGCCGCGTTGCCCATCGGCATGGCGCTCTTCGGGCTGACCGTCGGCGTTTCCACCATGACGGTGCTCGCGGCGGCGACCGAGATCCCGACCTTCGCGCCGGTGCTCGGCAGCATGGTCGGGCTCGGCGTCGGTATCGACTACGCGCTGTTCGTGCTCGCCCGGCACCGGGAGTATCTCGGCCGCGGGATCGAGCCGCACGAGGCGGCCGGGCGGGCGGTGGCCACTGCCGGACGGCCGGTGATCTTCGCCGGTGTCACCGTCGTCGTGTCGATCCTCGGCATGGCGGCCGCGAACGTGCCCTTCATGACGATGGGCGGCATCGCGGTCTCGATCGTCGTCACGGTCATGGTGGTCGCGTCGGTGACGCTGCTGCCGGCCTTCCTCGGCGTCGCCGGCGCGCGCCTGGCCCGGGTCAGCCGGTTCGCACGCCGGCGGACACCGGCGGCACGCGCCGTGCCGGTGGGCGGCTGGCAGCGCTGGATCGGGCACGTCAACCGGCACCCGGTGCCGTACGCGCTGGGCGCGGCCGGGCTGCTGATGCTCGCGGCGCTGCCCGTCCTCGGCCTGCGGGTCGGCCTGCCCGACGACGGTTCGCTGCCGGCGAGCCGCACCGAGCGCCGCGCGTACGATCTGGTCGCCGAGGGCTTCGGCCCGGGCACGAACGGCCCGCTCGTCATCGCCGTGGACTCCGCCGGCGATCCGGGTGTGGTCGACCGGCTCGCCGCGGCGGTCGCGGCGGATCCGGGCATCGCGTCGGTCGCGCCGGCCCAGGTCGACCGGGCCACCGGGATCGCGAGCCTGGTGGTGTTCCCGACGACCGGCCCCCAGCAACGGGCCACCGCCGACACCGTCACCCGGCTGCGCGCCGATGTGCTGCCCGGCGCGGTCGGGCCGGGGCAGGCGAGCGCCCACGTCGGCGGGGCCGCGGCCAGTTTGTCCGATGTGGGCAAGCGGACCAGTGAACGGCTGCCGCTGTTCATCGCCGCCGTGCTGGCGCTGTCGTTCCTCCTGTTGATGCTCGTCTTCCGGTCGGTGCTGGTGCCGCTGAAGGCGGTGCTGCTGAACATGCTGAGCATCGGTGCGACCTACGGCATCATGGTCGCGGTGTTCCAGTGGGGCTGGGGCGCGACGCTGATCGGGCTGGAGTCCACCGTGCCGATCGTGTCGTTCATCCCGATGTTCCTGTTCGCGATCCTGTTCGGACTGTCGATGGACTACGAGGTGTTCCTGCTGTCCCGGGTGCGCGAGGAATATCTGCGCAGCGGAGACAACGCCACCGCGATCGTGCGGGGCATCGCGAGCAGCGCCCGGGTCATCACCTCGGCCGCGCTCATCATGGTCGCGGTCTTCCTGTCCTTCGCCATCGCGAACGACCCGTCGACCAAGATGTTCGGCTTCGGCCTGGCCACCGCGATCTTCGTGGATGCCACGGTGGTGCGCATGGTGCTGGTCCCGGCGACCATGACGCTGCTGGGCCGGGCCAACTGGTGGCTGCCGAGCTGGCTGGACCGGGTGCTTCCGCGCGGCCCGGAGGACATCGACGCGGACGATGTCGACGCCGAGGCCGGCCGGGTCCTCGCAGCGGCGCGCTGAGCCGGGCCTTCTCACCGGAGAGCAGCCGGGGCTGCTGATATTTATCGATGTCACTGCGGTCTGGCTATCCGGGCGCTTTCCCGCAAGGGTGGAGTGGTCGCGGTGACCTCGTCCGTGGTCGCCGCACCGGCGACGACGCGTGGGAGGACGAGCGATGGCGGGTATCAACCGGCGGGAGTTGCTGGCCGGGGTCGCGGGTTCGGCGGTGCTCGGTGGAGCGGCGCTCCCGGCCCCGCCCGCGGCGGCGGAAGCCGCCCCGGCATCGGCTTCTTCCCCGCGACCGGTTCGGCTGCGGCAGGGCACCGACATCGCGGCCCGGGTGTCGCCCGACGGGCGCCACATCGCCATGGATCTCGCCGGCGTGCTCTGGGTCCTGCCCTCCTCCGGCGGCCCGGCGCGGCGGTTGACCGGTGACTTGTTCGACATCGCCCAGCCCGACTGGACGCCGGACTCCGCCGGCCTGGTCTTCCAGTCGTACCGTGACGGGGTCTTCGACCTCTGGACGGTCCGCGCCGACGGCAAGCAGCTGAGCCAACTGACTCCGGGTCTGTGCCGACCCGCGGCGGACGACAAGACGCAACCCCGTTGTCCGTTCGACCACCGGGAGCCACGATTCTCCCCGGACGGGTCCCGCATCGCGTTCTCCACCGACGAGTCCGGCAGCTACGGCATCCGCGTGCTCGACCTGGCCGGCGGCGCCGTGACCACGATCGTGGACTCCGCCGAGCAGGAGTACGAACCGGCCTGGTCCCCGGACGGGCGGCGGGTCGCGTTCGTCGTCGCCAACACGCGCATCGACGTCGTGGAGGTGGCCACCGGGGCCCGGGAGACCGTGGTGAGCGTGCCGGCCGGGCAGGTGCTGCACGCTCCGGAGTGGACACCCGACGGCGCCGAGGTGATCTACCACCGGCTGGCGGGCGGGCGCAGCGAGCTGTGGCGGGGCGGCTCGCCCGAGGTCACCGACGAGGACGTCTTCCCGTTCCGGATCTCGTGGCGCACGGATCGCGAGTTCGTCTACACCTCCACCGGCGGCATCCGGCGCCGCACCCTCGGCGGCACCGCCACCGGCAGCATCGGCTTCGTCGCGCCGGTTTCGGTGGCGCCCGCCCGCTATCGCAAGCGCCGGCGTGACTTCGACTCGGCGATGCCGCGGCCGGTGGTCGGCATCGGCAGCCCGGTCCTCTCCCCCGACGGCACCAGAGTCGCGTTCCGCGCCCTCAACGACATCTGGACGATGACCATCGGCGGACGGCCCGCGCCGCTGACCCGGGACCGGTGGTGGAAGTCCGATCCGGCGTGGTCCCCGGACGGGCGCTACCTGTCGTATTCCACCGACCGCGGCGGCAAGCTGGATATCTGGCTGCGCGACCTGCGTACCGGATCGGACCGGCAGTTGACCGCCCTGCCCGGCGCCGCGGCGGTCTCCGGAAGCTGGTCGGCCGACGGCCGCCGGCTGGCCTTCCTCGACCAGACCGGCGCGCTCTACACCGTCGAGGTCGCCACCGGCGCGGTGCGCCAGATCTACCCGGCGACGTTCGAGCCCGGGCGGCCCACCTGGTCCGCCGACGGTGCCACCATCGCGCTCGCCGCGATCGTGCCGTACTCGGCCCGCTACCGGGAAGGGCTGAGCAAGATCCTGCTGGTGGACCGCGAGACCGGGGCCGGCCGCTACGTCGACCCGATGCCGCACCGGTCCCTGCAGACCCGCGGTGACGACGGCCCGGTCTGGTCGCCCGACGGCACCAGGCTCGCCTTCGTGGTCGCCAGCGCGCTCTGGCTCGTCGACGTGCACCCCGACGGCAGCTTCGCCGGGACAGCACGCCGGCTCACCGACGAGGTGACCGACGCGCCGAGCTGGAGCGGCGACTCCCGGCACCTGCTCTACCTGAACAACGGCAGGCTGCGCCTGGTGCCGGCGGCCGGAGGCCCGCCGCGGACCGTACCCGTGGGGTTGAGCTGGACCAACGCCCGGCCGCGCGGGCGCACCGTGATCCACGCCGGCCGGGTCTGGGACGGCGCCGGCTCTCGGCTGCGCGAGGACGTGGACATCACTGTGGAGGGTCACCGGATCGTCGCCGTCGAGCCGCACCGCGCGGGACGCGACGGGCGCCGGGTGGACGCGCGCGGCGCGGTGGTGATCCCCGGCCTCATCGACATGCATCACCACCGGGAGATGCAGGGCTACTCGTACGGGGACCGGCAGGGCCGGCTCTGGCTGTCGCTGGGCATCACCACGACCCGGTCGCCGGGCAGCCCGGCGTACCACATGGTCGAGGAGCGCGAAGCGATCCAGTCCGGGGCCCGGACCGGGCCGCGGTACTTCGGCACCGGCGAGGCGATCGACGGCGCCCGGATCTTCTACAACTTCATGCGACCCACGTACGACGAGCGCCAGCTGGCCCGCGAGCTGGAACGGGCGGCGGCGCTGGACTACGACCTGACCAAGTGTTACGTCCGGCTGCGCGCAGCGTGGCAGCGCAGGGTCATCGCCTGGTCGCACCGGCACGGCATCCCCAGCACCTCGCACTACCACTACCCGGCCCTCGCCGTCGGCGGCGACGGCATGGAGCACGTGGGCGCGACCAACAGGCTCGGCTATTCGCGTACGGTCACCGCGCTCGGCGCCGTCTACAGCGACGTCGCCGACATCTTCATCGCCGCGCGGGCGGCCCTGACCCCGACGCTGTTCAACGCGATCAGCCTGCTCGCGGACGACGACAGCCTGGTCACCGACGAGCGGGTCCGCACGCTGTACCCGCCCTGGGAATACACGAACCTGCGGAACCTGCTCGCCACGGCCCGCACCACGGACCAGACCGTGGTGCGCGCGAACCTCGCCCGGCAGGTCGCCCACCTGCGCACCCTGATCCACGGCGGCGCCCGGGTGGTGACCGGCACGGACTCCCCCATCGTCCCCAACGCGGTCAGCACCCACCTCAACCTCCGGGCGATGGTCGCCTACGGCCTGACCCCGTACGAGGCCCTGACGACCGCCACCCGCACGGCCGGCGACTACCTGGGCGAGCCGCTGGGCCGAATCGCGGCCGGCCACTACGCCGACCTGGCCTTCCTGGGCGGCGACCCCCTCACCGACATCCGTCAGGCGGCCAACGTCCACCAGGTGATGACCAACGGCGAGTTGCTGACGGTGCCGGAGCTATTGGAGCCCTTCGCCGGGCTGCGGCCAGCAACCGCGCTGTCGGTTCCGGTGCCCGTGCCCGGGCACCCCGACAACGACGGTTACTGGTGGCAGGACCCGCACTACCTGGCGGAGAGCCGGCACGCCTGCTGCTCCGACGGCTGACCCGGACCCCCGGCTGCCGCACCCGACCACGCCGATGACGACATCGTGCCTCAGGAGGCGCAGGTGTTGATCATCGTCTGCAGGGCGGTCTTCTCCGTCGACTGCAGGGTCAGCGCGTAGTACGCCTTCACCGTGACCCACATCTTGGCGTAGGTGCACCGGTAGGAGGTGACCGATGGCTGCCAGGTCGACGGGTCCTGGTCGCTTTTCGACTGGTTCACGTTGTCGGTGACCGCGATCAGCTGCGGGCGGGTGAGGTCGTTGGCGAACGCCTGCCGCTGGGCGGTCGTCCACGCGTCGGCCCCGGAGCGCCAGGCCTCGGCGAGCGGGACGACGTGGTCGATGTCGATATCCGAGGCGGCGGTCCAGGTCGCACCGTCGTACGGGGAGAACCAGCTCCCCGAGGTCGCCGCGCAGGCGGTGCTGGTGACCACGGAGGTGCCGTCCCGCTTGAGGACCGTCTCACGGGTGTTGCAGGTGCCGCTGATGGTGATCCAGTGCGGGAACAGGTCCCGGTCGTAGGCGGTGGTCGAGCCCTCAGCGGCCACGGTGAGCGCGTTCAGCCGCGTCTGTGCGGTCGCCTTCGTCGGGATTCCCGGCGGGGTGGCCTGGGCGGGTGCGGCGAGCAGAGTGCCGGCGAACGCGGCTACGGCGAGGGTGGTGATCCAGCGGGACGGTTGCTTCAATGCCGGCTCCAAGTGGTCGGGCAGCCAGCCGACCGCCGGCGCCGCCCCGAATATTGATGGATCTTGGTGTGTTACGCGACCGGCCGGATGTGAACATCTTGTAAACCATCGCCGCGGGTTGACGCGGCGGGGGTCGCGGGGGCACTCCACGGCCTGTTGGCCGTGGCTGACCTGCGCCTCAAGGATTTCCCAGCCGAGCCGTCGGGGTGCCCTGTGATGCTCTCGAGGCGAACAGGCGGAGATCAGAGCGGTAGGTATCTCCACATTGTTGAAACCCGTGAACACCATCTACGAGGGGAGACGCGTGAAGCGTTTCATCAAAGCAGTGACGGCAATGGCGCTGGCGGCCGCTGTTGTGCTGCCCGCCGGTCCGGTCAGTGCAGCTCCGGCGGCTGCCGCCGCCGTGGACGTCTGCCACCATGCCACGCTCGGCGGTAGCTACATCTGCGATTACGGCGTAACCACGGGCACCTTGGCCGACGGCCGCAAGCAGGTCTTCGTGGTGGGCACCAACTATGCCGTCTACTCCCGCTGGCAGCTCGGCGGCGGCACCTGGAGTGCTTCCTGGTACAACATGGGCGGCGACGTCCGAAGCCCCATCCAGCTCACCCACAACAACACGAACCACCTGCGTATCGAAGTGACGGGCACGGACGGCTTCCGCTACTTCCGCCACCGGAACGCCAGCACCGAGGCCTGGAGCGCGTGGGCACCCGTCTAGCCGGCCCGGGGCCGCTGAGCACGTAGTACGCGAACGAGGGCGAGACCTCGTCGTGGGTTCGGATCAGGTTTCTTCCGAGAGCCCGAACCCCGACGAGGTCACCGCCGGCATGCAGGTCGCCGGCGCCGGCGCCTCAGGCGCGGGAGCGGGAGGCGAGGATCGCGCGGCGCGAGCGCCAGGCGAGGACCGAGCCGATCGAGAGGGCCGAGAGGACCGAACCGACGCTGAGGAACGAGCCGATCGACCCGATCGAGCCGCAGGACCCGATCGAGCCGATGGACAGGGCCGACCCGGTGGAGCCGATCGAGAGCACCGAGCCCTGGGACCAGAGGCTGAGCACGGAACCCTTGGATTTGTACGAAAGGATCGACCGATCGTCACTCATGACCACGAGTCTAGGCCGTGGAACAAGGCGGAGAGGCGGCATGGCCCCGGGGCACGCTATCGGTTGTGAAACCAGGAGGCGACCTGAATGCGGGAGACGAGTCCCAGCTTCTGCAGGATGTGCTCGACGTGGCTCTCGGCGGTGCGCTGACTGATGACGAGCTTTTCGGCGATCTGCTTGTTGGACATGCCCTGGGCGATGAGCTCAGCGACCTGCGCCTCGCGGCGCGTCAGGGGCGCATCCGACCGGTGGGCGTCCGCACCGGGTGCGGACTCGACGTGCTGTCCTTGTGCGTACGAGATGACGTCGTCGACGGTGAACTCGGCGCCGCGCCGGACGGCGGCCGCGTAGGCGGTCTCGCCGAGCGCCTGGCGGGTCCGCGTTCTCCACCCTTCGTTCGGCTCGGCCAGGACCTTCCAGTGGCGCACCGATGGCCGGAAGCTCTGCCATCTGTGGTGCGCCGCGCCGAGGAACGTGGCGGCCCGCTCGAAGTCACCGGTCGCGGCGGTGATCTCGGTGAGGAGATCGAGGGAGAAGATCAACGTCATGGCGTCGGGCAGGCTGCGGCGCAACCTCAGGGCCTCCTGGGCGTGTGCGGCGGCGGATTCCAGGCGGCCGAGGGCGAAATCGGCCCGTGCGAGATTGTTCAGTCCGTAGGCCAGCAGGTATCGATCCCCTCGCGCCCGGCAGATCGCCAGAATCCGCTCGTCCTGTTCGGCGGCGGCAGCGAAGTCACCTGCCAGGTAGCTGGTCATGGCGAGGGCGATCCGGGCGTGCACCGTGCTGGCACCCGCCTCGCCGAGGGCCTCGAACCGCGCGAGCGCATCGGCCAGCAACGCGTTGGCTCGGTCGAGGTCACCGCGGTGCATCGCGACCGCGCCGAGTCGTTTGATGGCGCGTGCCTGTGTCACCTCATCGCCCAGCTCGCGCGCCAGGTCGTGGGCCGTTTCGAGCAGGCCGGTGGCCGCGTCGAGATCACCCTGCACGCTGGCGAGGTGACCGTGGGCCCACAGCGCCCTGGCCAGTTCCCGGGTGGGCTCCGGGTTGGCCTCGGCCGCCCGGCGCAGCCACGTACGTCCTTCCAGCACCAGGCCGAAGATCAGCCAGTAGAACCACATGGCCGCGGCCAGGCGCATCGCCCGCTGCCGACCGCCGGGGGCGGCGAGGTAGAAGTCGAACGCGGCCCGCAGATTGGAGTGCTCGGCCCTCAGCTGCCGGCACCGCCCGCCCTGGTCCGGTCCGAACCAATCTCGTTCCGCGGCCTCGGCGAGGCGGAGGCACCAGTCCGCGTGCCGGCGTCGAAGGATCGCCTCCTCACCGCACCGTCCGAGCTCTTCCCGCCCGTACTCGCGGATGGTCTCCAGCATCCGGTATCGCGCCGGCCCGTCCTGGTCATCGCGGATCAGGATGGACTTGTCCACCAGGTCGGCGACCATGTCCAGCAGGTCGGCCCCGGGCAGCGTTTCGTCGGCGCAGATGTCCTCGACCGCGTCGAGCTGGAATCCGCCGGCGAACACCGACACCCGCGCCCACAACCGCCGCTCCGGCTCGGAGCACAGGTCGAAGGACCAGTCGACGCAGGCCCGCAACGTCTGCTGCCGGCGCGGTGCGCTGCGCGAACCGCGGCCGAGCAGCGCGAACCGGTCGTTCAGCCGGTCGAGGATCTCCTCCGGCGCCAGCGCGCGGACATGCGCGGCGGCCAGCTCGATCGCCAGCGGCAACCCGTCCAGCCGGCGACAGATGTCGGCCACCGCGGCGTGATTCTGCTCGGTGAGCCGAAAGCCCGGGCGGACGGCGTCGGCTCGGGCGACGAACAGGGCCACCGCCGCACACCGGCCGAGTCCCGTCAGACTCGACCGGTGCCGCGCATACCGGCTGAGCCCCGGCAGATTCGACCGGTGCTGCGGATCGGGGACCGGCAGCGGCGGCACCACGCGGATCCGCTCTCCGGCGATGGACAACGACTCCCTGCTGGTCACCAGGATCCGCACGCGGGGGCAGGCACGCAGCACGGCGTCGGCCAGAGTCCAACAAGCGGCGATCAGATGCTCGCAATTGTCCAGAATCAACAGCGTCTGCCGGTCGGCGAGCTGGCCGGTCAACTGCCGCAGCGGTGGTCCGGCTGACTGCACCCGCAACCCGAGCGCGTCCGCCACCAGGTAGGTGAGCGCGTCCAGGTCCTGGGCCTCCGGGGCGGGCTGTCCCGACCCTCGCAGCTGGGTCAGATCGACGAACCACACCCCATCCGGGAACGCCCGCCGCAGCTCGGTCGCCACGCACAGCGCCAACCGGGTCTTGCCTGTCCCCCCGACCCCCGTCAACGTCACCAGCCGGCCGTCGGCCAGCAGCCCTTTGACGTCTCCCACCTCGCGTCGGCGGCCGACGAAGCTGGTCAGCTCGGCGGGAAGACTGCCGACTTCGACCCGGCCCACGGCAGGCGCCACCTCAGATCTCCGCCGTCCGCGGATCCGCTGGTCCATGAGGAATCCCCGGTGATCTGAGGAACGAGCGGGACGGTAGCCCGACGATCGCCGCGAGCAGGGCAGCCATCGTCACGACCACCACGTAGATCGCCGGAGACACCGGGCTCCCCGTGGCGGCGATCAGCGAGGCCGACACGTACGGCGCGCTGCTGCCGACCAAAGCCACCGCGAGGTTGCTGGCCAGCGCGGTCCCGGTGAAGCGGATGGGCACGGGAAACAGCACCATGCTCAGGACGGCGCCGAGCATCCCGCTGGCACCCAGGAACATCGCCCAGAGGCTCTGCCCGATCAGCGCGCCGGCGAATGTTCCCGACCGGACGATGAGCAGGAACGCGGGCACCGCGGCGAGCGCGGCGCCCACCACGACACCGATCGCCACCCGGCGCACCGGATACCGGTCGACGAGATACCCGCCCAGCATCGTGGACAGCCCCAGGACGATGATCGAGAGACCGTTGGCCGCGAACGCGTCGGCCGGGGAGAGCCGGCCCACCCGGATGAGATAGCTGGGCAGGAAGCCGACCAGCATGAAGCCGCCGAGAGACGCCGCGGCCGTCCAGACCGTGAGCACGAGCAGCCGGCGCTTGGCAGTGCGCAGCGTCCGCACGATCGGGGCACTGTCGCGCTTGGGGGCGTCGCCGAGCGCGACGAACACGGGGCTGTCCAGGACCCGGGTCCGCACGTACAGCCCCACCAGCCCGATGAGTGACGCGACGAGGAACGCCAGCCGCCACCCCCAGGTGGCCAACTGCTCCGGTTCCAGCGATCTGGCCAAGGCGAACCCGGTCGCCGCCGCGGTCAAGGCACCGACGTTGCCCGCCACGTTGACAATCGACACCGCCCGGCCCCGGCGATCACTCGGAGCGTGCTCGAACACCAGGACGTTCGCCCCGGTGAGCTCCCCGCTCGCCGACAGCCCCTGCAGCACCCGGCAGACCAGCAGCAGCACCGGGGCCAGGATGCCGACCGTGTGGTAGGTCGGCAACAGCCCGAGTGCCATGGTGCTGCCGCTCATCAGCAGCACCGACGCGACGAGTGCCGTCCGCCGCCCCAGACGATCTCCGACGTGGCCGAAGATGACGGCACCGGCGGGACGGACGACCGAGCCGAGGGCCAAGATGGCGAACGTGGACAACAACGCCGCGGTCGGATCCTGGCGCGGAAAGAACTGCTCGGCCAGGACGCTGGCGAAATAGCCGTAGATGAGCAGGTCGTAGACCTCGACGAAGGTGCCGGTCGTGGCGGCTGCCACGACCCTTCGGTAGGCGCGCCGGTCGAGGTCAACCGGGGAATCCGCCAAGATCACTCCTCCCGGGCGGCTGCGGACCCGGGCTCCGGACCAGGGCGGGAGGCCGGTCGCAATGCTGGAATCAGCCTAGGACCGCCCGGGCGCGCCCGACGGACAGCCGGTGTGGTTCCGGCCGCTGGGCGGCGGCCCGGCCCGGCCGCCGGCGCGATGTCTTGGCTACGCCTGCTCCCTGAACAGGATGTCGTCCACCTTGACGTCGACGCTGGTGACGCAGAGGCCGTAGTGCTCCACCGCCTCGATCACCCTGGTGCGGACCTCCGCCGTCACGTCCGAGACGACCTCACCGGCCGCGATGACCAGGACCACGGTGACGGCGACATCGGTGCCGTCCACCCGGGCCGACACCCCACGGGTGGCGTCACCGACCTTGTCCAGGCCGACCTTGTCCAGCACCGCGTTGAAGAAGCGGGCCACGTCGCCGCCGAGCTCCACCACGCCGGGCACCGAACGGGCCGCCGCGCCGGCGAGCTTCTCGACCACCTCGCTGTCGAACTTGGTCGTGCCCCGGTATGCCGCGACCTCGACCACCTGGGCGCCACCCGACTGCGGCGGCACAGCCAGGACCGCGGCGGGCAGGAACATCTCCTGCGTCCGGTCCGCGTGGAACTCGGCCTCGTCGCTCATGGTCGTCCCTCTACCTGATCCACATCGGAACGCGGCCGGTGAGCCGGTGCGCACGGCGAGCGTACTAGACCGTTATTGGTCCGGGTTTGTGCCTCGGATGCGGCGCGGGGAAGGGTATCCGGTGACGGCCGGTGTGTATCGGCCGATGGAGGTCTGGCGGTATGCGTCGGTGACCCGGTAGCGGATGGCCGGCACCGCGCCGGTGACGCCGCGCCGGGGCGTGAAGATCACCGTGCCGACCGCGCCGATGAGCGTGGGGTCGAACGGCCGCCCCGCGACGGTGCTGACCGAGGAGGCCGCGGCCAGCGCGAAGCTGCCCTGCGGCACAGTCGGGTCGGCGAGAGCGCGCCCGCCCGCGTCCACGTAGCCGATGGACCCGCCGGCCGGGATCTCGAAGGTGACCGACTGCGCGGCGCTCGCGGGCCCCGTGGAGGCGAGGTCCGGCGCGTCCGGGGCCGGCGGGCGCGTCACGGTCGGCGTGTAGGTGACGGCACGGGTCTGCCCGCCCGGCCCGGTGAGGCGGATCGTCACCGGTGCGGCCGTGCCGAGGTAGCCGAGTGCGGGGGTGAAGGTGACCGCGGTCGGTGAGTCCCGGGTGTAGAA
>NZ_QHHV01000237.1:0-6048 GCF_003947245.1 Actinoplanes sp. ATCC 53533
GTTCCACCACGCGTAGCGCAGGTCCCGCTCCAGCAACTGCCGGTTGTCCTCGTCCGCCAGCGCCATCAGCAGAATCGAGTAGCCGTTGCTGATGTGCCGCGACTCGTCGGACTGCACCGAGTGGAACACCGTCGGCAGCAGGTAGTCGCCGTTGGCGGCCGCCTCGGACGGCATCGCCACGAACAGCGTGTTGGTGAACGCGGTCTCCGCGACCAGCGTCAGGTAGACGTTCGCCGCGGTGATGGCGTCGCCGGTGATGAAGCCCTCACCGAACTGCCGGCCGATCGTGCCGCAGTAGCTGTTGGCGAACGCCTTCTCGGTGATGTCGAACCCGGCGGGGTCGATGTAGTGGTTCATGTACAGGCGCTTGAGGTTCATCTGGATCGTCGAGTGCCGTACCTCGTCGATCATCTGCACCGCGAGACCGTTGTGAATCTGCGGGTTGGGCACGGCGTCGATCGCCAGCGGCATCGCCCGGGCCGCCGAGATCTCCGGGAACGGGATGATGGACAGGAACAACTTCTGCCATTCCATCCAGCGTTCCTGCACCTGCCGGAACATGTTCCCGCGAATCGCGCCGTCCATCGCGCCGAAGACCCGGTTGTCCTTCTCCTCCTCCATCGGGAAGTAGGACCGGAGGATCTGCTTCAGCGGGTCCTTCTTCGGCGACTTGTCGAACTTGTAGTCGGTACCGAACTTCTTCGCCGGGGTGGCGAACGTCGGTTCCCACGACAGTTCCGTGATCTTCTCGTGCGCCTTGCTCAAACTTTGTCTGCTCACTACGGGGTCCTCCCTCGAGACGGATCCGGCGTCGCCGGCCGATGACCGCTACCCGGGCCGTCATCCGCGACCGGTGCTGTCGACGCCGAGTTCCTGGCCCATGACACCCCTGCTACGAGCGGGTTACCGTCTCAATCTGAGATACCGGTCACAGCGCGAGCGCCTACCCTTCTGAGGGAGACGGCGACCCAGGGAGGCTTCCGTGGCGAAGGCGCTGAGCAGCGGATCCGCCGAGTCCGGACCCGCGGCGACCACCGACATCGAAGTCAGCCACGCGCGCGACAGCTTCCTCAGCGGCACGAGCGAACGCGGCCCGTACGTCAGGCGGGCGATCCTGGCGTCCTGGGAGCGGTCGCGGGACAACAACGTCGGGGCCGACCGGATCCTCGCCCCGTTCATCCGCGACCCCGACCTCGAAACGCCGTTGGCGCGTGGCGCATCGCCCATCCTCGACGTGCTGCACGAACAGTTGCGCGGTGAGGAGGTCGGCACGATCCTGACCGATCAGAGCGGGCTGGTGCTCGATCGGCGGGTGTCCAGCCTCCAGATCAGCAAGGCGCTCGACACGGTCCAGTTGGCGCCGGGTTTCAGCTACGCCGAGAAATTCGTCGGTACGAACGGAATCGGCACCGCCATCTCCAGCGGATCGCCCGCATTCGTCGACGGCAGCGAGCACTACGCCGGCCAACTAGGGCAATTCGCCTGCGCGGGAACGCCCATTCGGCACCCGATCCACGGCAAGGTGATCGGCATCCTGGACATCACGACCTGGCGGCAGACACCTGGACCGATGCTGATAGCGCTGGCGTCGTCCACCGCCCGCCAGATCGAGGCGGAACTGCGCGCCCAGACCGGCATCCGGGAACTCGCCCTGGTGCACGAGTACATGAAGACCTGCCAACGGTCACCCGGCCCGGTGCTCGCGCTGAACAACGATGTGGTGATGATGAATGACGCGCTCCGGCACCTGGTCGACCCCGCCGAGCAGCAGACCCTGATCGGCTACGCGGTCGACACGATGCGCGCGGACAACCGGCACGCGTTGCGCACGGTCGAGCTGCCCAGCGGACGCACGGCACACCTGAGCTACTCCCCCGCCTCCACGGGTTCCGGGCCCGCCGGTGGGGTGTTCCGCATTCGGCTCGAACGGCACCCGGTGCCGCTGGTGGGCGGTGCCTCGCTGCACCGCACTCAGCGGATCAACCCACCCGGCCTGGCGGGCACCGGCCCCGCGTGGACGCGGTCCGTGCAGCAGACCGCCGCGTGCTTCGCCACCGGTGACTGGTTCGCGGTCGAGGGCGAGATGGGTGCCGGCAAGCTCGCCCTGCTCCGCGCAGTGCACCAACAGCACGAGCCGGGCCGGCACTTCCGGGTCACCCGGCCGCCCGCCACGGAAGGCGACAGCTGGCTCGAGACCCTGGCCGAGGATCTGACCACTCCCGGCGCCACAGTCGTGCTCCGGCACGCCGAGCGGTTGTCCGATCACCAGGCGACGGCGACGGCGAACCTGCTCACCGACCGCACGTGGGACGCCGCCCGGGTGGTCATCGCGCTGAGGGCGTCCGAAGCCGTGGCGCCCTTGCGATCCGTCTTCCCGCGCACCGTCGAAGTGCCCGCGTTGCGCCACCACATCGACGACCTGCCCGACCTGGTGCACCACCTGCTCCGGCAGCTGACCAAGGACGACCAACTGACGTGCTCGCCCCAGGCCCTGGCACAGCTGGCCCGGCTCGACTGGCCGGGCAACGTGAGCCAACTGCGCGGAGTGCTCGCCACCACGATCAAACACCGTTCCCGGGGCGTCATCGACGTCGCCGATCTGCCGCCGGAATGCCGGTCCGCGGGCCATCGGCTGCTCACGCCGATCGAGGCGCTCGAACGCGACGCCATCGTCAACGCGCTGCGTGACAACCAGGAGAACCCCACCCGAGCCGCGAAGGCGATCGGCATGTCACGAGCCACGATCTACCGAAAGATCCGCCAGTACGGCATCTCCTGACCGCGCATCGTCCAGGCGAGGTCGGTGAGGGCGATGCCGGCGGCGGTCATGTCGTCCTCCAGACGCACCGACGAGGGTCGTCGGCAGCCGCATCACGCGCGTGACTTGAGAGCCACTCGGCAGAACGCCGCCCCGACCGGGGCGGCGTTCTTGTGGCACCCGCCTCTCGGCCGAGTGGGCTCAGTGCCGGATCGGTTCCAGCCGTGCCGGGATGTGTTTGTGCCAGGGCGTGCCGGCGAAGGAATCCTTCCAGGTGGCGCTGGTCAACTCGTTGGGTGCGCTGCCGGTCGTGACGGCGCCGTCCGGGGTGGTGAAGTCGACACCCATGCCATCGGGCAGGGCGATGTGCCCGGCCTGCATGGTGGGGCTGACCTCGACGGTGGCGACCGTGATCCCGCAGTTGCACTCGCACAGCACGCAGGCGGTGCGCTGGGCGGCCTGCTCGGTCACCGGGTCACCGCCGCGGTCAGCAGGGCTTCCAGGCAGGCGGCCACGTCGTCGAGGGGGCGGATGTCGCGTTTGGCGCGGCACATCGCCACGCTGCCCTCCACCGCGGCGACGGTCAGAGTGGCCAACCGCACCGCATCGGGCTCGGCGGCGCCGTGCCGGCGCAGCGCTTCGGCGAGCAGTGTTTCCCAGGCGGTGAAGACCTCGGCGGCGGCGTCGACGGCGTCTCGCTGGTCGTCGGCCGGCTCCTCGACGGCGACGGCCAGGACGGGAGCGCTGACCGAAGCGTGCGGCCTCGACGCGCCGTCACCGGCGTGGTGGGTGATGTTCCGGGTCATCGACGAAGGCAGCTGGGGCTCCCGCGGCGGGGTGCTCTCGGTCCTGGACCTGCTCGACCCCCGGGTCTTCACCACCGAACGGATCACCGCGATCCGCTCCGCGTTGGGCCCGCTCAGCTGATCAGGTGGGGACGACCGGCGGTCGACTCGGCCACGCCGTCCGGACCGGCAAGCCCGCCACTCGGCGCGCGAGGCCTCCGCCTGTCACCTCACCCGGGACGCCGGCACAAAGTACAACGGCCCATCCGCACTGGGCATGACACGGACCAAACCGGCGCGCCGAGAATTAGCCACCGGATTGGTCAAAGACACCGAAAACACCGTTCCGGGAACGTATGCCATTAAGGCCGGACGGCCGCTCCCCGACCCCGAGAACACGGCCCTGAGCTGGGAAAATAATTTCTTCCTTAGCTGTTGATCCTTCGTGGGACCGCTCCCGTACACGTGGCCGGAAGCACGTGGAAGTGCTCATGGGGAAAGCGCAGGTCCGCCGGTGTACAGATCTCGATTCAACCAGTCCCGCACCAATGTGCGCCGGTGGCAGCTCGGCGTGGTCGCCGGAGTCGCTGTGGCCCTAGTCGGAGTCGGTTTGGGTGTCGCCTCCGCGGCCGAGGGGGTGCCCACCGTCAATTGTCCGCGCGTGACCGTCAACGTGGCGGTGCCGCAGCAGGCGCAGGCCGAGGTGGTGCGCAACCTGCAACTGCTCAACACGCAGATCGCCGAGGCCAACACCCGGATCGCCGACACCGTCGGCCAGGGCGGCCCCAACTTCATCCAGAACGCCATCCTCGGCCCGCTCAAGGACAAGCGATTCGCCACCATCAACCGGATCGAGACCGCGATCGGCCGCAACGCCCCCAAGCCCAACCTGAACGCCGAGGGCCTGTCACCCTGCAAGCTGAACCAGGACGGCGGCGCCTCGGCGCAGCAGCCCACCAACGTCACCGTCCGCCAGGCCGGCCAGAACGCCGCCGGCACCGGCTCGGCGCCGACCGTCAACTGCCCCGCCGTGCAGGTCAACGTGGCGATCCCGGCGCAGGCGGCGGCCGAGGTGCAGAGCAACCTGCGGCTGCTGCAGACCCAGATCACCGAGGCCAACACCCGGATCGCCGACACCGTCGGCCAGGGCGGCGCCAACTTCATCCAGAACGCCATCCTCGGCCCGCTCAAGGACAAGCGATTCGCCACCATCAACCGGATCGAGACCGCGATCGGCCGCAACGCCCCCAAGCCCAACCTGAACGCCGAGGGCCTGTCACCCTGCAAGCTGAACGAGAACGGCGGTGGCGCCCAGCCGGCGCCCAACGCGGGCAACGGCGGCAACGCGGGCAACGGCGGCAACGCGGGCAACGGGGGCAACGCGGGCAACGGCGGCAACGGGGCCGGCAACGCTCCCGGCGCCGGCCTGGGTGTCCTCGCCAACAGCTGCGACAACAGCAGGCTGCAGCCGCACGACGGCTTCCAGAAGGGCAACCGTTGTGTCTCCACCGAGTTCGGCGAGGTCGGCAGCGCGCGCAACAACCCGTCGCTGCTGATCACCGGGGCGCCCCGGCAGGTCGGGGTGAACCAGCCGTTCACGCTGAAGGTCAGCACCCGCAACCTGATCCGCGACCGCTTCCTCGCCGCCGGGCAGGGCGGCTACTACGTGGAGAGCTCGATCCTGCAGGGCGGCCTGGTGCGCGGCCACTTCCACACCGCCTGCCGGTTGCTCGCCAACACCGACGAGGCGCCCCAGGCCGACCCGGTGCCCGCGTTCTTCGTCGCCACCGAGGACAAGCGCGGCGGCGCCGCCCCGGACACGGTCACCATCCAGGTGCCCGGCCTGCCGGCCGCCGGCACCGCCCAGTGCGCCTCCTGGGCCGGCGACGGCTCGCACCGCATCCCGATGATGGAGCGCGCCAACCAGACGCCGGCCTTCGACGCCGTCCGCATCCAGGTGGGCTGAGTGACGGCCTCCCGGGTCCCGGCAGCCTCAGCCGGGATCCGGGAGGCCGCCCGGCTGCCCCGCGGCATCGTCGCGTCGCCCGGCCGCTGAGCTAGTGGGACAGCGCCTGGCTGGGTGGCAGGCGGGCCGCCGTCGCCGCCGGGTAGAGCCCCGCCGCCGCACCCACCGACAGGGTGGCGGCAAGACCACCCGCGAGCGCCCACCCGGGCATCGCCGGGGGCCACGATCGATACCACGCGTACCCGGCGGTGGTGAGGGATCCGATCAGGACGCCCGCACCGCCGCCCATGGTGGCCAGCAATAGCGATTCGCACAGGAATTGCAGACGGATCTGCCCACGGGTGGCGCCCAGCGCCCGGCGCAGGCCGATCTCCGCGCGGCGTTCGAGCACCGAGATCACCATGGTGTTGGCGACGCCGACCCCACCGACGATCAGGGCGACCGCGCCCAGGCCCAGCAGTAGCCCGTTGAGGGTGCTGCCGGCGGCCCGGGCCGCCGGCAGCGCGTCCGACGGCCGGGAGACCTTCACCTCGTTGGGT
>NZ_QHHV01000238.1:0-13066 GCF_003947245.1 Actinoplanes sp. ATCC 53533
GCGAACGTCACCATCACGGTCGGCAACACCGCACCGACGGTGAAGATCAACAATCCGCCGAACGGCGCCCTGTTCTCGTACGGCGACACCGTCCCGTTCTCCATCACGGTCACCGACCCGGAGGACAGCTCGATCAACTGCGCGGCCGTGAAGATGACCTACGTCCTCGGGCACGACAACCACGGTCACCAGATCACCTCGCAGAACGGCTGCACCGGCACGATCACCATCCCGGTCGACGGCGAGCACGACTCGGCGGCCAACATCTTCGCGGTCTTCGACGCGGAGTACACCGACGCCGGCGGCCTGACCACGCACACCCAGCACACGCTGCAACCGCGGCGCCGGCAGGCCGAGCACTTCAAGACGTCGTCCGGCGTCGACAAGATCACCAAGTCCGCGGCCGAGGGCGGCCAGACCATCGGGAACGTCAACAACGGCGACTGGATCGCGTTCGAGCCGTACCGGCTCAGCGGGGCCACCTCCTTCACCGCCCGGGTCTCCTCCGGCGGCATCGGCGGCACCCTGCAGCTGCGGACCGGCTCGCCGACCGGCACGATCATCGGCTCAGCCACGGCTCCGATCACCGGAAGCTGGGACTGGTTCACCAACGTCACCGGCACGCTCTCCGGCGCCCCGGCCACGACCGGCCCGCTGTACCTGACGTTCGCGGGCGGCCTGGGCTACCTTTTCGACCTGGACGCGTTCACGCTGAACAGTGCCGACGCGCACATCGGACCGATCGTGGGGCTCGCGAACAAGTGCCTCGACGTGGCCGGCGCCGGCACCGATGACGGCACCAAGATCCAGCTACACACCTGCAACAGCACCGCCGCGCAGACCTGGACCGTCACAGCGGGCAGCACGGTCAAGGCGCTCGGCAAGTGCCTCGACGTGGCCGGTGGCGCCACCGCCAACGGCACCAAGGCGCAGCTCTGGACCTGCAACGGCAGCGCCGCACAGAACTGGGCCGCGCACGCTGACGGCAGTCTGCGCAACCCGCAGTCGGGCAGATGCCTCGACGTCAAGGAGAACAACCCGGCCGACGGCCAGCAGATCCACATCTGGGACTGCGTGGGCGCCGCCAACCAGAAATGGGTGCTGCCATGATCGGCAAACTGCTAGCCGCCCTGCTGCTGCTACCCGCCCCGGCCGTCGCGGCCGCGGCGGCCGACGACCCCTACGACGTGCTGGTCTTCTCCCGGACCGCGGGCTTCCGCCACGACGCCATCGCGACCGGCATCCAGACCGTCCGGGACCTGGGCGCCGCCAACGGTTTCTCGGTCACCGCGACCGAGGATCCGGCCGCGTTCACCACCGCCGGGCTGTCCGGCTATGAGGCCGTCATCTTCCTCAACACCACCGGCGACGTCCTGAACGCCACCCAGCAGACCGCGTTCGAGGGCTACATCCGCGGCGGAGGCGGATACGTCGGCGTGCACGCCGCAGCCGACACCGAGTACGACTGGCCGTTCTACGGTCAGCTGGTCGGCGCCTACTTCGCCTCCCACCCGGCGATCCAGCCGGCCGCCGTCGTGGTCGAGGACCGCGCGCACGCCGCGACCGCACACCTGCCGCAGCGCTGGAACCGCACCGACGAGTGGTACAACTACCGCACCAACCCCCGGTCCACCGCGCACGTGCTGGCCACGTTGGACGAGAGCTCGTACTCGGGCGGCGGGATGGGCGCCGATCACCCGCACGTCTGGTGCAAGACCTACGAGGGCGGCCGTTCCTTCTACACCGGCGGCGGCCACACCAACGAGTCGTACGCGGACCCGGCCTTCCGGGCCCACCTGCTCGGCGGCATCCGGTACGCGGCGGAGGCGGCCAACGCCGACTGCCGCCCGGAGACGGGTTACACCGCGCTCTACAACGGTTCCACCACCGGCTGGTCGCAGGCCGGGCCGGGCGCCTTCACCAACACCGACGCGACGCTGACCTCGACCGGCGGCCTCGGTCTGCTCTGGTACAGCCAGAAGCAGTTCACGGACTATTCGCTGAAGCTGGACTGGAAGCTGGCCGGCGACGACAACTCGGGTGTGTTCATCGGCTTCCCGCCGTCGACCGATCCGTGGTCCGCGGTGAACAACGGCTACGAGGTGCAGATCGACGCGACCGACGCCGCCGACCGCACGACCGGCTCGGTCTACTCGTTCCAGTCCGCGAACCTCGCGGCCCGCGACGCCGCGCTCAACCCGCCGGGTGAGTGGAACACCTACGAGCTGCTCGTCGAAGGCGAGCACCTGCAGATTTTCCTGAACGGCACGAAGATCAACGACTTCACCAACACCGACCCGGTCCGCTCGCTCGCCGGGCACATCGGACTGCAGAACCACGGCGACGGGGACGACGCCTCGTTCCGCAACATCCGGATCAAGGAACTCGGTGGCCCCCCGCCGCCGGGTCCGGTCACCGGCCCGATCGTCGGGCTCGCGAACAAGTGCCTGGACGTGGCCGGCGGGAGCAACTGGGACGGCACCAAGGTGCAGCTCTACACCTGCAACGGCTCGAATGCCCAGCAGTGGACCGCGACCGCGAACAGCACGGGCACGGTCAAGGCCCTGGGCAAGTGCCTGGACGTGTCCGCGGGCGGCACCGCCAACGGCAGCAGGGTGCAGCTCTGGACCTGCAACGGCTCGGGCGCGCAGAACTGGACCGCGGGGGCGGACAAGACCCTGCGCAACCCGCAGTCGGGCCGGTGCCTCGACGTCAGCCAGAACAACCCGGCCGACGGCCAGCAGATCCACATCTGGGACTGCCTGGGCGCCGCCAACCAGAAGTGGACTCTGCCTAGTAGCTGAGCACTCGGGTGGGCAGCGGCGTCTCGGTCACCGAGCCGTCCGCTGCCCGCTTGAGCTCGTACCCCAGCGGGCCTTGCTTGTCGGCCACGACCTCCGCCAGCCGGGTGCCGCGGTAGACCAGCCCGGCCCCGTTGTCGGTCGCGTAACCGTCGCCCAGGGTGCCGTCGCCGATGAGCTTGTGCATCATCGGCCGGCGCTGCTCCTCGGCGTCGTAATGCACTCCGTTGCTGTAAGGCAGCCAGCTCAGCCCGTCGGTGAACGCTCGCAGCTCAAGCCCGTAGCTGTCGGTGCTGCCGCCCTGGTGCCAGCAGATCGAGCCGGCCGAGACGCCGCCGAGCACCACTCCGGCCTGCCAGGCCTCGTGCAGGATCTCCTCGAGCCCGTGCACCCGCCAGACCGCGAGCAGGTTGGCCACGCTGCCGCCGTTGACCCAGATCACGTCCTGCGCGAGCAGGTGCGCGCGGATGTCGTCGTGGTTCGGCATCGGGAAGAGCTGCAGGTGCGACGCACGGTAGCCGGTCGGGGCGAAGGCGGCGTAGGTCGCGCCGATCCAGTTCTCGGGATCGCCGATGGCCTGGTGCAGGAAGCAGAACTTCGCGGTGTCACCCGCGTTGGCCAGCTCGGCGGCGAAGTGGTGGATCGGCCCCGGCTGCATGTCGAAGATGCTGTAACGGGGGCCGCGCTGGAATCCCGCACTCGTGGCGAGGATCGTCGGTTCGTCTGCGGTCATCGCGCCATCATGGCGCACGCGTCGGCCGTCTCCAGAACAAGGTCGGCGGCGGCGTCGAGGGCGGCGGTGAGGTGCACCGGATCGCTGTCGACCGCGGTGAAGACGGCCTCCATCCGTTGGCGGAAGCGCGGCGGCGCGCCGGGCAGCGCGGCGGCCGCGGCGATCGCGCCCTTCTCGTTGATCAGCCAGCGGCCCGCCGCGCCGTGCAGGGCATGCGCACAAACCCCGGCCAGGCGGAACAGGCAACCGGCCAGGTAGGTGGCATCACCGCGGGGCACCGCCTTGCGCGCCACGCCGACCAGGAAGTCGGCCTCCCACAACCCGGCGACGAGCGCCTCGCGCAGCGCGGGCGGATAGACCCGCATCCGCGCGCGCAGGGCCGCCAGTTCGCCGGCCGGATCGGCCAGGACCACCCCGAGGGCGACCTCTCCCGCGTACGCGAAGTCGGGCACGCCCAGCGGGTGGCCGGCCTGCGCGTGGAACGCGTACCGGCCCTGCTCCGCGTCCGCCCAGGCCCGGGCGACCCGATCCACGTCCCGGTAGATCCAGTCGACGGCCGCGCCGTCCACGGTGAGCCAGCCGCCGCCGTCCACCCACGGCCCCCATTCGCCGACCGGCGTGACCCGCGCGGCCGGGCCGCCGAACGTCCGGGCGAGCTCACCGAGCGCGGCCACGTCGAGCGGCCGGTGGTAGTAGACGCCCAGGTCGGTGTCGGAATCCGGGGCGTGGGTGCCGCGGGCCCGGCTCCCGCCCAGCAGCACCGCGGCCACTCCCGGCACCTCGGCCAGCCGGGCCGCCAGCTCGCCCAGCCGCGCTTCACTCAACGCCACACCGATCATCCTCGCGCACGTCAGGTCGGTTTGCGCGCCTCGATCAGGACACGCTCGGCGAACGAGATGAACACGCCCTCGGCCCGGATCCGGTCGTGCACGGCACGGAGCCGGGGCAGGTACGCCTCGACCTCGAAGCCGGGCACCGTCCAGACGACCTTGCGCAGGAAGTACGTCACCGCGGCGACGTCGAAGAACTCCACGCGCAGGCGCTCGGCGCGGACATCCAGCACGGTCAGGCCCGCCGCCCCCGCCGCCTCGGCCAACTGCTCCGGGTGCCGTGGATCCGGCGACGGCAGCGGGCCCAGCATGGCCTCGGACAGCTCGCGGTTGGTGCCCGCGCCGATCTGCTGGGACAGGAAGGTGCCGCCGGGCCGGAGCACCCGGGCGATCTCGTCCCACAAGGTGCGCACCGGATGACGGCTCACCACCAGGTCGAACGCCGCATCGCGGAACGGCAGCGCCGGCGCGTCGGCGGTCTCCACCACCGAGGCGCCGAGCAGCCGCAGGTGCCGCGCGGCCACCGGCAGGTTCGGGCGCCAGGAGTCGGTCGCGACCAGCAGCGCGGGCGGTTTCGGCACGGTGGCGAGCACCTCCCCGCCACCGGTCTGCACATCCAGCGCCGCGGTGGCGTCGGCCATCCGCTCGGCGACCAGCCGGGCATAGCCCCACGACGGCCGCTGCTCGGTGGCCCGGCCGTCGAACCAGGAGAAATCCCAGCCCGCCACGGGTACGGCGACCGCCTCGGTGATCAGGTCCTCGAACGATGCGCCCATGGGCGCAGTGTCGTGGTCCCGGTGCGAGACCGCCAGCCGTTTACCCTATTTCTTGTCCTCGCAGGGCAAGGTCAGCTCGAGTTCGTCGATGTCGGACGGATCGAGCAGGCTCAGATCGCCGTCGATGATGCTCTCCTGGCGGGCGTCAGACTTTCCGTCCGGCCTCTTGTCGTTGGGCGTGCACACCGCGCCGCGCCCCATCCGCACGCACGAGCCGAGCAGCCGGCACTCCCGATCGCCGCGGCCGCCGCTGTGCTGTCCGCCGTGCTGCCCGCCGTGCCGGCCGCCGCGCCCCCGGTTGCCGAAGGCGACGACCCGGTCCTGCGGCTCGCGGGTGATCGTCGAGTCGAGCAGCTTGCGGCTCGTCTCGCGGCCACCGGTGTAGGTGACCTCGTACCGCAACATCCGCTCTCCGGGCACGCCGGGTGTCTCGATCTCCCGGGTGCCGGGCGGCAGCGAGGGATCCCGGACCAGCCTGGTGTGGAACGGGATGGCCTCGGTCTCGGAGACCTGCTCGGTCCGGACCTCGGGCGCGGCTGGAGCGTCCACGGCGGGCGGTGCGGCCCGGACGGCACCAGTGACCGGCGCGGCGGCGACGGCGCTGTCCTTGCGGCCCTCCGAGGTCGTGCGGCGTGGCGCCCGGGTGGCCGTACGGTCGGCTTCGCCCGGCGCCGAGCGGGTCTCGGCGGCCTGCTGCTCGGCCTGCGCGTGGCCCACGGCCCCGTTGCCGAGGCCGGTTTGGTCGGCCGGCGGCGCTTCCCCGGCGGGCAGGTCAACCACGGGTGCCTCCCGCCCGACGGCGGTGACGACGCGCGTGTCGTTGCTGGTCAGGGCGGCGATTCCGCCCGCGGTGCCGGCCACGAGGGCGAGCACCCCGAGCCCGGCAGTGGTCATCCGTACCCCGAATGGCAGCCGCGACCAGAAGGACTTTCGCGGCATTTCGAGTAGATGCTGCCAGGAATCACTAGATGTCTGGTTTAGCACCAAAGCATTGTGCTGCCGCGGCGCCGCCGGACCAGCATCACAGCCGCACCCGAAAGGATGACGCCGAACCGCCCGACGGCTATCCGACAGCGCCGACGGGTGATCGACTACGCCGACAGGTGATCAGTTTCGGACCGACGCGCCGCACTCGACGTGCCCAGCGCCGCCCCGCGACGGGCAGACAATGCTGCGACCCACCCAACACCTGGAGGTACGGTGCGCAGAACGGTCAGCATCATCGCGACGGCAGCAATGGCCCTCGTCGGCACGCTCGCGGTCAGCGGCCCGGCGTCGGCGGCCACGCCCAGCCTGCGGTTCCACGGCGCCCAGTACGACTCACCAGGCAAGGACACCCGCAGCAACAAGAGCCTCAACGCCGAGTGGATCTCGCTGGTCAACAGCGGGCGCAAGGCGGTCAACCTGAAGGGCTACACGATCCGCGACGCGTCCAACCACGTCTACACGTTCGGCAGCACCACGATCGCGGCCAAGGGTGGCCGGATCTGGCTGCACACCGGCAAGGCCACCAAGTCGGGCCGCAACATCTACTGGGGCAGCGGCAACTACGTCTGGAACAACACCGGCGACACCGCGACGCTGCGCAACGCCGCGGGCAAGAAGCTCGACACCTGCTCCTGGAAGTCCAAGAAGAACCGCACCTGGGTCGGCTGCTGACCCGGCCGAACGCGAAGCGGGCCGCCGGGGTGCTCTGCTCACCCCGGCGGCCCGCCGTCTTCACCTCGGCGGCTGGTCAGGCAGCGACGGCCGCCGGCTCGCGCATCGGCGCGAGGGCGGTACTCCAGGCCACGACCTGGTCCAGCACGGTGGCCAGCGCGCCGGTCTGGTGCGCACCGGGCGCGAACTGGCTGTAGTTGACGAAGTCGGTGGCCAGCGAGAGCGTGACCGCCGCCCGGACGTCCGCCATCATCAGCTCGCCGGCGATGAGGCGCAGCGACTCCACGGCGCGCGCGCCGCCGACCGAGCCGTACCCGACGAAGCCGACGGCCTTGTTGTTCCACTCGGCGAAGAGGAAGTCGATCGCGTTCTTGAGCACGCCGGAGGTGGCGTGGTTGTACTCCGGGGTGACGATCACGAAGCCGTCGAAGGACGCGATCTTGGCCGCCCACTCCAGGGTGTGCGCCTGGCTGTACTGGGCCATCGAGGGCGGAACCGGCTCGTCGAGGTGCGGCAGCTGGTAGTCGAGCAGGTCGACCAGCTCGAACTCCGCATCGGTGCGCTGCGACGCCAGGTCCAGGACCCAGTTGGCGACGGCCTCGCCGTTACGGCCGGGGCGGGTGCTACCGAGAATGATTCCGATCTTGGTCATGACCAGGGGCTCCGTTGCTCGATGACTTTATTTGCTTCGTCAAGCAAATAGGTCCGGGAGGCCTGGTGTCAAGGCCGTAGGATCTTTGTCATGCCTGTCACGCCCTCCGGGCCGCCCGTCCCGGTGGTCCCGCTGAGCCCCGAGCAGGAAGCGGTCATGCGGGCGCTGGGCCGGCTGATGCTGGTCATGCCCCGCGTCCTCGACGCGGACCTCCAGCAGGAGCAGCGCATGTCCCTGAGTGAATATTCGGTCCTGCGGCACCTCTCGGAGTCCGCCCACGGCGCGATGCGGATGAACGAGCTCGCCGCCGCCTGCGACATGTCGATGAGCGGGATGACCCGGCTGGCCGCCAAGCTGGAGGCGCAGGGCCACCTGAAGAGGATTCGCTGCGAGCGGGACGCCCGCGGGCTGAACGCGGTGCTCACCGACAGCGGCCGCGACAGGCTCCGCCAGGCCTGGCCGACCCACCTGGCGAGTGTGCGCCGGCACATCGTGGATCACCTGGAAGGCTTGGATCTGGGCCGGCTCGCGACGGCCCTGGAGGCGATGGCGGGCGGTGGCTGCCCCCCGTGCCAGAGTTCTCCGCATGACATTTCACCCCGGTGAGCTGATCGTCCGGCGCTTTCTGCACCGCGACCTGCGCATCGCCGCCGCCCAGGCCGCCCGGGTCGTCTCCGACGACGACCGTGGGCTGCTGATCTGGAGCGACATCGGCGCCGAAGCCATGCGGCGGACGGACCTGGCCGGTGCGCCCACCCGGCACCTGCCGGTCGCCGACGAGCTGGCACTGCCGACGATGCTGTCTCCCGTGCGCCGCGAGGACTTCCGCTCGTTGCTGCTCCTGCCGCCCGGAGCACCGCACTCCGTCTCGTGGAGCTGGCTGGCCGACGGCACCTTCGCCGGCTGGTACGCCAACCTCGAGACGCCGGCGCGACGCTGGTCCGGCGGCGTCGACTCGCACGACCAGACGCTGGACGTGCTGGTCACGGCCGACCGCTCGTGGTTCTTCAAGGATGCGGAAGACCTCGTGACGCTGGACCCGGCGCAGGCCGCGGCCGTTCGCGCCGAGGGAGAGCGACTGGGCAAGCTGGCCGAGACCGCGACCTTCCCGTTCGACGGCACCTGGCTGGACTTCACGCCACCGCCGGGCTGGACCCCGGCCACCCTGCCGTCCTGGTGGGACGCCGCCACGCCGTAAAGCATTCCGTTATGGGTATACGATCGGCCGATGGCACGAGCGGCGACGACGACGGACGCCTTCAACGCGGTGGCCGAGCCCCGGCGACGGCAGATCCTCGACCTGCTGGCGGCCGGCGAGCGACCGGTCAACGACCTCGTCGTGCTGCTCGGCCTGGCCCAGCCCCAGGTCTCCAAGCACCTGCGCGTGCTCCGCGAGGTCGGCCTGGTGCAGGTCCGCGACGTCGGCCGGCGACGGATGTACAGGCTCGACCCCGAGCCGCTCAAGGCCATCCACGACTGGCTGCGCCCGTACGACTTCGCTGCGGAGGCGCTGGCACCGGCCGCCTGACCGGCTGCGATCATGGGATGTGCCCATCACCGACCGCGCCGCCCGGATCGCCTCCGAGGTCCTCGCCCCCGCCGTCCTGGTCGCGGGCCTGCTGCTGGTGGTCGGCTGGCACGCCGGCGACCAGCCCGGGGTGTCCCGCTGGTGGGGCCTGCCGGGAGTGCTGTTCACGGTCGGCATCCCGCTGGCGCACGTGCTGCGCGGCGTCCGGCAGGGACGGCTGAGCAGCCACCACATCCCGGAACGCGAACACCGCCGGATCCCGCTGTTGTTCGGCATCGCCTCGGTGGCGGTCGGCCTGCTGGCCCTGGCGCTGCTCGGCGCCCCGCGCGAGGTGCTGGCCCTGCTGGCCGCGGGCGGCGTGGGCCTGGTGGTGTTCACGGTGGTGACGCACTGGTGGAAGATGTCGATCCACGCGGGCGTGGCGGCGGGCACGGCGGCCACCCTGACCGCGATCTACGGCCCGCTCGCCCTGCTCTGCGTGCCACTGGTGCTGCTGGCCGGCTGGTCCCGGGTCCGCCTCTCCGCGCACACCAGCGCCCAGGTGATCGCCGGCGCCCTGGTCGGCGCCGTGATCGCCGGCACGGTCTTCCCGGCCCTGCGCTGAGCGCTCAGCGGCTCGCCGCCACGCGGAGGCCGATCAGCACGGTCACGACACCGAGCGCGGTGGTGAAGACGAACGGGCCGACGAACGGCACCAGCGAGAAGAGCAGCCCGGAAACCGCCAGGGCCGCGCTGCCGCCGACCGCTTCCGTGATGCTCTTCGCCGCCGTGTTGAAGCCCTCCTCGCCCGGCGCCGAGAGGGCCAGCACGAGCGCGCTGATCCGTGGATACAGCGTGCCCATGCCCCCGCCGGCCACGAACCAGCCGGCCGCCGCCACCCCGGGGTGCAAGTGCAGGACCACCGTCGCCAACTCCAGGGCCGCCCCGCCCGTCAGCAGCGCGGCGCCGGCGCGGATCGCCGTACCCGGATCGAGCCGGTCGCCCAGCCGGCCCTGCACCACGGAGGCCAGCGCCCACGCGATCGCGCCCGCGGTCAGCGTGATGCCGGAGAGCCAGGCCGGCAGGCCGTAGCGGTCGTGCAACAACAACGGCAGGTATACGTCCGTGCCGAAGAAGACCCCGCCGGCGGCCCCACAGAGCACGACCGTCGCCGGCAGGCCGGCGCGGATCCGGTACGTGCCCGGCGGCACCAGGTCGCGCAGCGCGAAACCGATCACCACGACGGGGACCGGCGCCAGCAGCCACGCGGCGGCCGGTTCGAGCTCACCCAGCGAGCTGAGCGCCACCACGCCGACCGCGACCACCGCGGCCTCGGCGACCCGGCGCGCGTCCGCGGCCGACGCCGGCACCCGGTCGGCCGGGGCCCGATCCCGACCGCGTACGGCGGGCAGTATCAGCGCCCCCGCCACAGCGACCAGCACGACCACCCCGAGGAAGACCCAGTGCCAGCTCAGGGTGTCCGCGACGAACCCGGCGACGAACGGCCCGACCATCGACGGCAGCACCCAGGCGGACGAGAACGCACCGAAGATCCTGATGTGCAGCGCGGCGGGATAGACCATCGCGACCAGGACGTACAGGGCGACGGTCAGGCCACCCGCGCCGAGGCCCTGCAGGAAGCGCCCGGCCACGAAGACGGGCATCGCCGTGGCCGTACCGGCGACGGCGAGACCCGCCGTGAACACGGCGATCGCGGTGAACAGCGGCACCGCCGGGCCCCGCCGGTCGGCCCAGGACCCGATCGCGACCATGCCGACGACACCGGCGGCGAGCGTCGAGGAGAAGGCGAGCGCGTACAGACCGCGCCCGTCCAGGTCGGCGGTGACGACCGGCATGATCGTCGTGACCGCCAGGGACTCGAACGCGGCCAGAAAGACCAGGCTCCACGCGCCGACGGTGGCCAGGACATACGGCCGCCGCAGCAGGCCGGCCCGCCGGGTCTCGCTGGCTACGCTCACCGCCAGAACTTAGAACCTCACCTCGGGTTGAGGTCAAACCCCGGATCAGCGCGGGCGGCGCCCCTCGTGCACCTTGACGAGCCGGCCGGGCAGCGTCCCGGCGAAGGTGAGCAGCCCTATCCGCAGGGCCAGCGCCCGATGCGGGTGGGGGTGGCCGTCGCGGGCCAGGGCGGCGAGCCACCGCTGCTCGAGCTGTCGCCGCCCGACCATCAGGCCCACCGAGAGCGCGATCCCGGCCGCGGCGAAGGCGAGCTTCCGCTTGTCGACGTCCCACGCCGCATACTGCTCGGCGGTCGGCTCCGGCTCATCCGGCTCACCGGACTCACCGCGGGCACTGACGGACGCGACGGCGAACAAACTGAGCACCGAACCGGCGCGAACCAGCCGGCGTTCGCGGACCGGCAACTCGCCGACCGCCACCCAGGCACCGCTGAGCAGGCCCTCGGTGACGGCCGCGAGAACGGCGCGCGGGTATGTGGAATCCATGATCCGACGGTAGAGGTGCGGGTCTACTCCACGGCCACGTAGGCCCAAGCCGGCCGCCCGGATCCGAGCGTGACCGGCACCCGCACGTAATCGTCCACTTCGTACTCGTCGGCGGCAGCGAGCTCGGCCGGGCTCAGCTCCAGGCAGGCGCCGTCGACCGAATCGCCGTCGCCGCCCCGGCGCAGAATGGGATGCCGGTCGGACCCGCTGGTGGCGACGACCCTCGGATCGGTGATGACCACGACATCGAGCCGGAAGCCGGGCAGCACGTCGTCGGCGGTGGGCACGGCCCGCCCGAAGAGCGACTGCTGCACCGCGGGCTGCCGCAGCGTGCCGTACGAGAAAAGCAACTCAGCCACTCGGATCTGCCCGCCCTACAGGAAGGACTCGGGGTCGAAACTGTCGACCGGAATGATGCGCACCCGCGGGAGGACGCTGGTGAAGCAGTCGGCGTCGAACTCCAGGTCGAAGAGCATCAGACCACTCTCGACCAGGTTGGCGAAGCCGGCGTTGAAGAACTCGGGAAAGCCCACCACGCCGACCCGGCGATCGTCGCCTGCCAGCAGCGGGCTGATGTGCGGCAGGAAGTCGCCGTCGTGACTGGCCAGGAGCACGTCTCCGGACCGCCGGCCGATCGCGTCGAGCGTGCGCTGGATCCCGATGTCGACGACCTTCTGGCCCGGGGCACCCGACAGCGGAACGGGCCGGTAACCCATGGACTGCAGGGCCCGGATGAACGGGGTCGGCAACACTCCGGATGACGCGTTGAGGAAGAAGAGGGCCGTGACGGGCTGCGCCCACTGGTCCTCCGCGAACTGCCGCAGGCGCTCCCAGCGCGGCCGCTCCTCGGGATTGGGCCGATGCTCCAGGATCTGCTGACCCAAGGTCGAGTCGATGTTCTCCCCATCGATGATGAGGTACGTGACGGCGTCGCCCATGGTGATACCTCAACCCCTCCCGAGGTAGTGCCACGCGGGTCGGCGGTTGGGGCGGCGGGTGCCCGTTGGTGCTGCGCCAAGTCAATAACTATCTCGTCCCAATGGTACCGCGCGTGTTCTTCGGAGTGTCGCCGCGACCCCGCTGTCATGCTGACTTGAGCCCCCAACCGAAAGCAGATGTCACACGCCCACTAGACATGAGACTATCCCTCCGTCAGACTGTACGTATGTTCGAACAAGCTGGTGCTACCGCCGCGTCGTCCAGGTCTCCATCCGGGAGCACCTACACTCGGAGGCCCCGGAATCAAAGGCAGCTCAGCCTGTTCAGCAACCTGGAGTCTCCCCTGTCGCCCACGCAGCAGCCCGATCCGCTCGACAACCACGGAGAGGTCTTCACTCGCCGATGGGTAGTCGAGTTGATCCTCGACCTGGTCGGCTACAACGCCACTGACTCACTGGCCGACCGCGTCGCCATCGAGCCGGCCTGCGGGCATGGTGCGTTCCTCCTTCCCATGGCCGAACGACTGATCGCAAGTTGCCGGCTACACGGACGACCGCTGTCCGACGCCACCGGAGCCATTCGGGCCTACGACCTGCTGGCAGCCAACGTCGATGCCACCCGGAGCGCCATCTCCGTTCTCCTCATCCGCAACGATGTCGAACCGAGGACAGCACGCAAGCTGGCCGAGGCCTGGATTGTCCAGG
>NZ_QHHV01000239.1:0-23152 GCF_003947245.1 Actinoplanes sp. ATCC 53533
GACGAAGTCGAGCTGCTTGCCGACCGTCTTGAGCGCCTCGGAGAACTTGGCGCTGAACAGCTCCTGCAGCGTCGTCTCGCTGCTGGCCCGGGTGGTGCCGATCGCCTGGGCCACCTTGATGACGTCCTCGGTGGTCTTGTTGACCCGCACGAAGAACGTGATGCGGATGTCCGCCCGGATGTTGTCCTGGCAGATCAGGCCCTCCCGGCCGGTCCGGGAGATCTCGATGGTCTTCACCGAGATGTCCATCGTCTCGGCCTTGTGCAGCACGGGGAGCACGACAGCACCGGTGAAGGTGACGTCGACCCGGCGCACCTTCGAGACGATGAGCGCCTTGCCCTGCTCCACCTTGCGGAACATGCGGCTGAGGAAGAAGACGACGCCGAGCACGATGAGCAGCACGACGGCGATGAGCACACCGAGCCCGGTGGAAATCACATCCATCATTGATCCTTCTTGCCGAGGGGCTGAACTGCCGGGAGTGGAACTGGTGGGGGTGTGGAACTGGCGGTCGCGCTACTCGGGGCGCGTTGCCACGTCGGTGGGGACGATCCAGAAGAACTCGCCGTCCACGTCGAAGTCATAGAGCACGGCGACCGTGCCGGCCCGCAGATCGTCCTGACCGGCCTGGCGGACCTGCACCAACGCCGACGACCCGTCGGGTGAGTGCACCTCCGCCTGGCCGAAGGTGGCGGTGACCCGGCCGGTGCGCACGATGCAGGTCATCCCGACGAAGTCGGCACGCGACGGCTCCGCGCCGGCCGGCAGAAACCGCCGCAGCAGCAGCACGGCCAGCCGGGCGATCACCCACGCCACCCCGATCGCGCCGGCCAGCACCAGCCCTGCCGGGATCGCGCCGAGCAACTCACCGCCGGCCAGCGCGGCGAACCAGGCGACTGCGACGAGCAGGGAGAGCACGACCGAGGCGGGCACTCCGCCGAAACCGAGGAAACCGAGGAAGCCGCCCTCGGTGTCGCCGCCGTCGCCATCGGGGTCGGCGCCGCCGACGATCACCACGAGCCAGTAGCCGATGACGACGACCAGGAGAGGGGTGAAGATGACGGCGGGGAAGCTGAGCGCAGCCTCGAAGAACCCACCCATGCATCCGCCCCGTTTCCCCGTGTGCCGACCGCGGTCTGTCGCCCCTGCGGTGATATCGATGATGGCAGGGGCCGTCAACACATTGCGTCATCTCTTCAGTCGGAAGACCGACGACGCCGAGCGCAGAGTGACCGGATCGCCGAAACGCCTGTCACCACCCTGAGTGACATTCTCCTCGCTCTCACGCACCGGTCGCCCCGCTTTGGCGCCGGATGTCCTCACGCGGGGTGACGCGGCTTTTCGTGGCTTTCAAGGCGATTTGCCATGCCTGGGATGTCTGTCATAGGCCGAAAGGTCAGATCAGCGAGGCGGTCCGGTCGCCGCCCTTGAATCACGCTGAGTAGCGTCCTAATGTCCCATTACGTCCAAGAGCGCGGCCCCGGAACGGTGGTCGCCAACACGGGCGGTGACGAAGGGAGGCGAGCGATGACGGCAGCCGACAGCTGGTTCCTGGTGGTCGCCGGGTACGCGATCATGCTGGCCTGGCCCGTCTCGACGCTGGCCCTGGTGAGCTTCGCGGTCCGGTACGTCGCATCGCACCGCACCGCCGCCGTCAGCGCCGCCCTGGAACACGGCGACGGCACCCCGCAGCACTTCTGGATCATCGTGCCGGCGCTGAACGAAGAGGTCGTCGTCGGCAACACCGTCCGCGCCGCCCTCGGCCTCAGCGGCCCCGGCGGCACGCTGGCCCGGGTGCTCGTGGTGGACGACGGCTCCGACGACCGCACCCCCGAGGTCCTCGCCGCCATCGACCACCCGCGGCTGCAGGTGCTGCGACGCGACCTGCCCGAGGCCCGCAAGGGCAAGGGCGAGGCGCTCAACGCCGCGTACCGCTACATCGCCGAGCGCACCGCCGAGGCCGGCGTCGCCGGAGACAAGGTCGTCATCGGCATCATCGACGGCGACGGCCAGGGCAGCCGCAACATCCTGCTCGAGGTGTCCCGGATGATGCGCGACACCCGGATCGGCGCCGTCCAGGTGCAGGTCCGCATCCGCAACCGCGACAAGCTGCTCGGGGCGGTGCAGGACCTGGAGTTCGGCGCCATCGTCAACGCCTGCCAGAGCCTGCGCGACACGATCGACACCGTCGGCCTCGGCGGCAACGGCCAGTTCACCCGGCTGTCCGCGCTGCTGGCCCTGGGCGACGCGCCCTGGTCCGCCTGTCTGGTCGAGGACCTGGAGCTCGGGCTGCGGCTGCACCTCGACGGGGTCGGCATCCGCTACACCGCCCGGGCCTCGGTCACCCAGCAGGCCGTGGTCGACCTGCGCCGGCTCACCCGGCAGCGCACCCGCTGGGCGCAGGGCAACATCCAGTGCGTCCGGTACCTGCACCGGCTGATGTCCACCAAGCGGATCAGCACCACCTCGCTGCTCGAAGTCATGCACTACCTGATCTCCCCGTGGATCAACGCGGTGGTCACCGCCGTCCTGATCGGCGCCGCCGCCGTGGCCACGGTGGGCCTGCTGGCCGGCCACCCGGTGCCGTACCTGCACACCTGGTCGGCACTCGTCGGCAGCGCCGGGATGTGGCTCGCGGTCACGCTCTTCCCCGGCCTCGTCTGGGCGCTGGTGCACCGCCGCCGGCTGCGCGACGAGACCCTGCCCCGGCTGCTGACGGCCGCGGCCGCGTACCCGGTCTTCCTGCTCCTCGGGCTGGTCGCCACCTACCGCGCCATCGGCCGCCAGGCCGCCGGCCGGCAGGCCTGGGCCAAGACCGAACGGCTCGCCGAGGAGCCGCTGCCCCAACCCCGGCAAGTAGCACTCGCCGCCTGAAGGTTCTCCCCCTGCTCCGAGGAAGGCTCCCCCCACATGTCGCTCCCCGAAGTCCACCTGATCGGCGGCACCCGCCCCGAGGCCGTCAAGCTCGCTCCCGTCGCCCTGGCCATGCGCGCCGCCGGCCTGGTCGCCCCGGTGCTGGTCGCCAGCGGCCAGCACCCGGCGATGGTGACCCAGGCGCTCGCCGCCTTCGACCTCGCCCCGGACGTCACGCTGCGGGTCGAGCGCGGCACCGGCAGCCAGGCCGAACTGCTCACCGAGATGATCCGGCAGCTCGACGCGCTGTGGGCCGAGCGGACCCCCGCCGCCGTGCTCGTGCAGGGCGACACCACCACCAGCCTCGCCGGGGCGCTGGCCGCGTTCTGGCGCCGCATCCCGGTCGTGCACCTCGAGGCCGGGCTGCGCTCCGGCGACCTCGACTCGCCGTTCCCCGAGGAGGCCAACCGCCGCCTGGTCGCGCAGGTCGCGGCGCTGCACCTGGCGCCGACCCCGCTGGCCGCGATGAACCTGCTCGACGAGAACATCGCCACCGCGGACGTCCTGATCACCGGCAACACCGTGGTGGACGCGACGCTGGCCGTGGCCGGCCGCCGGCTGCCGTTCGAGAACCCGCGGGTCGCCGCGGCACGGGCGAACGCCGCCGGGCGCCGGCTGATCGTCGTGACGGCACACCGGCGGGAGTCGTGGGGCGCGCCGCTGGACCGCATCCTGGCCGCGGTCCGCCGGCTCGTCGAGCGGTACGCGGACATCGACGTGATCCTGCCCAGCCACCCCAACCCGGCCGTCCGGGCCCAGGTCGAGGCCGGGCTCGGCGGCATCGAGCGGGTCACGGTCACCGACCCGCTGCCCTACCCCGACCTGTCCAGGCTGCTCTCCGAGGCCTACCTCGTGCTCACCGACTCCGGCGGCATCCAGGAGGAGGCACCGTCGTTCGGCGTGCCGGCGCTGGTGCTGCGCGACGTCACCGAGCGGGTCGAGTCGCTGCACGCCGGCTGCGCCCGGCTGGTCGGCTCCGACACCGACCTGATCGTCGAGGAGGCGGCGGCGCTGCTCGACAGCAAGGTCCGCCGCGACGCGATGACCGCCGGCGGCAACCCCTACGGCGACGGCCTCGCCGCCGCCCGCACCGCCCAGGCCACCGCCGCCCTGCTCGGCCTCGCCGTGGCGCCGTCGCCCATGCCCGCCGGTTTCACCCCCGCCACCGCCGCCACGTTCGGAGCGTCCAACTGATGTGCACCTCCAAGATCTCCCGCCGCACCCTGCTCGGCGCCGGTGCCGCCGCCACCGCGACGGCCGTCCTCGGTGTCGGGGTCGCCAACGCCGACGCCGCCGCCCGGGCCACCGCGTTGATCGCCGCGAAGTCCGGCAAGGCCGCGCCCGGCGGCGGCACCGCGAAGACGCTGATCCTCTACGACACCACCGGCGACTACGGCTGGCTGGGCGAGGTCTACGCGACCCAGACGGCGAACCTGAGCTCACACTTCGGCTCCTGGACCGCCGCTCCGGTGGCGAACTACAAGGCCGGCGACCTGTCCGCCCACACCGCGCTGATCTACCTCGGCTCGACCTACGACGAGCCGCTGCCGGCCGCCTTCCTGGCCGACGTCAGCGCCACCACCAAGCCGGTGACCTGGGTCTTCGACAACATCTGGCAGCTCGCCGCGCGGACTCCGGACTTCGCCGCCAGCCGCGGCTTCACCAGCGGCACGTTCGATTTCGCCGCGGTGGCCGAGGTCGGCTACAAGGGCCGCAAGCTCACCCGCGACACCACCGACCGGTCCGGGATCATGAATCTGTCCATCACCGACCCCGCCAAGGTCAAGGTCCTGGCCACGGCGGTGCGCCCCGACGGCTCCAGCTTCCCGTGGGCCGTGCAGTCGGGAAACCTCACCTACGTGGGCGAGATCCCGTACGCGTACGTCAGTCACGACGACCGCTACCTGGCCTTCGCCGACCTGCTCTTCGACTCGCTCGGTAACACCGGCGTCTCGCGCGAGCGGCACCGCGCGCTGGTCCGCATCGAGGACGTCAGCCCCGACGCCGACCCCGCCGAGCTCCGCGCGGTCGCCGACTATCTATACGCGCAGAAGGTGCCGTTCAGCGTCGCCGTCATCCCGCGCTACCGCGACCCGAAGGGCGTGCAGAACAACGGCAAGGCCCAGGACTTCACCCTGGCGCAGAGGCCGAAGGTGGTGGCGGCGCTGAAGTACATGCAGCAGCGCGGCGGCACCCTGATCATGCACGGCTACACCCACCAGTTCGACACCGTCGCGAACCCGTACGACGGGGAGAGTGCCAACGACTTCGAGTTCTACCTGGCGCACGTCGACGCGAACAACAGCGTCATCTACGACGGCCCGGTCCCCGGTGACTCCACCGCCTGGGCGGCGAGCCGGATCTCCGCGGCGGGCCTGACCTTCGCGCTGGCCGGCCTGGGCGCGCCGAGCATCTTCGAGTTCCCGCACTACGCCGGCAGCGCGGTGGACTACCAGGCGGTCAACTCGGCCATGGGCAGGCGCTACGACCGTGGCCTGTACTTCCCGGGCGTGCTCACCGGCGCGAAGGTCGACTACACCCGCCAGTTCGGACAGTTCTTCCCGTACACCGTCCGCGACGTCTACGGCTCGGTGGTCATCCCGGAGAACATCGGCAACGTCGAACCGGAGTCGTTCAACAACCATCCGGCCCGGCTGCCCGCCGACCTGCTCGCCTCGGCCGCCCGCAACTTGGTCGTCCGCGACGGTGTGGCCAGCTTCTTCTACCACCCGTACCTCGGCACGGATCACCTCAAGGACATGGTCACGGGCATCAAGGCGCAGGGCTACACCTTCGTCAGCCCTGACTCGATGCTGGCCGGCTGATGCCGGGTACGGCGGAAGTCGTCGCCTTCTACGCCCAGTCCTGGATCAACTGCGATCCGCGGGCGGCCCGCCGGGTCATCGCCGGCGACGCCGAGATCGAGTGGAACCTCGACGTGCCGGTCGACGACGAGGAACTGGTGCAGACCCTGGACCGGATCGCGGCGTTCGCCGACTCGGTCACCATCGCCGCCACGACCTGCGTCGACGACCGGGCGGCCCTGCTCTACGACTGCGCGGCCCCGTTCGGGACCGTCCGGGTCGCCGAGTTCGTCACGGTCACCGACGGCCTGGTCAGCGAGATCCGGCAGGTGTACGACGTGGCGGCGCTGCGCCGCTATTTCCCGGGCCTGCTGGACGACTGACCCACTCCGGTCAGCGTGCCGGGGTGGGCAGCGCGTGGTCGAGCAGTTCGAAGAGCTTCTCCCAGTGCCGCCGCTCGGCCTCGGCCGAGAAGGCAGCGGTGTCGGCCATGGTGAAGCCGTGGTCGGCGCCGGGATAGATCTCCGACCGGAACGGCACGTCCGCCGCGTCCAGGGCGGCCTCCAGCCGGTCGATCTGCTCCTGCGGCATCGAGGGGTCCCGGTCCGCGTGGGCGAAGTACACCTCGCCCTTGATCTCCCCGATCCTCAGGTGCGGGCTGTCCGGCTCGTCGGTGGCGAGCCGGGCGCCGTGGAAGCTGGCCAGCGCGACGATCCGGTCCGGGTAGGCCGCGATCGCCTTGAGCCCGTTTGTGCCACCCATGCAGTAGCCGACGACCGCATCCGGCCCGGCCGAGACACCGTCCTGTGCGGCCAGGAAGTCGAGATACGCCCGGGTGTCCCGGGTGATCGCGGCGGTGTCCAGCGCCTGGATCAGCGGCCTGATCCGGTCGAAGATCCGGCCGCGTTCCGCCGGGTCGGTCAGTCCCTTCAGGTCGGCGAGGGGTGCGCGGCCACCGCGGTAGAGCAGGTTGGGCGCCAGCACGGCGTAACCGCGCTCGGCGATCCGCTCGGCCATCTCATGGATGCGCGGCCGCAGGCCGAAGGCATCCATGAAGAAAAGCACGCCCGGGAACGGGCCGTCGCCCTCCGGCACCGCGAGGTACGCGTCGGCGATGCCGTCCTCGGTCGGCACGTCCACCATCGTCTTGCGCATCCACTGCCTCCTCAAGTGCTCTGGGTGACCATCGCGAACGGTAGCCCGCCCTGGAAAGGGGACGGTCGGGGCCTACCGACCTCTTACCCTCCGTGAGACGGATACCCCGGCCAGGCAGGGCGCTTCAGAGAGATTTAAGGATATTCCCCTCTTTCCTTAATGCACCCAGGGTCAGGATCAACGCCGTCGGCACCCCCGCGATCGGAGTCATCCATGACACGCAACCGCCTCCGCCTATCGATTTACGTGGCAACGGCATTACTCGCCGTAGGCGGAGGCGCCGTCGCGGCGGTCGCGGCGTCGACCGCCAAGGACCGCGGCTACAACGCCTCGATCCCGGCCGGGGCGACCTTCTGGGAGACGAACCGCGACCGCAACGCCTGCACCGGCGCGCTGTTCCAGTGCACGAACGTGGCACAGGCACCGTTCGAGTTCAGCAAGATCTTCGCCACCTTCAGGGGCTGACCGGGCCCGTACCCGGAGGGGTTCGCCGAACCCTCCACCGATCGCGCGGCGTCGAGAGCCCCCACTCTCGGCGCCGCGTGCACCAGGCTCCCCGCAGCTCGACCGGCACCCCGATCTCCCGGGCGAAGGCCCGCCTCCCCTCGCGCGCGTCGCGTCCTCAGAAGCCGTATTCGAGGATCACCGTCTGACCCCTTGCCGAGCAGCTCGCGTGTGAGCTGCCGGAGCCTGCGCTCCAGCCGGTACCGGTTTCGGGGTCAGGCAGCCACCGCGGCCTCGGCCAGCTGGTCCGATGTCGGGCGCAGCCGCGGCGCGCCGAGCGCCGTCACGATGTTCGCCGCCGCGAAGAGCGCCGCGATGAGCAGGCCGCGCTCGAAGCCGCCGACCAGCGCTTCCTGCTGGCCCGCCCCGCCGGTCAGCAGGCCCTCGACGTGCGTCGTCGCCAGCGTGGTGATCGCCGCCAGGCCCAGCGCGCCGCCGACCTGGTAGCCCGCGTTGACCACGCCGGAGGCCGCTCCGGCCTGGTCGTGCGAGACGTCCGAGACGGCCGCGATCGAGGCCGGGGTGCCCACCGCGATGATGCCGATGCCGAACAGCACCAGCCCGGGCATGATCGTCAGGGCGTATGAGCCGGTGGCGTCCGCGCCGGAGAGCAGCAGCAGGCCCAGCACGCTGAGGGCCGCGCCGCCGAGCTGCACCGGCTTGGTGCCGAAACGGGTCACGAGCTGGGAGGCGACCACCGCGCTGGCGATCGCCGCGATGCCCATCGGCAGGAACTGCAGGCCGGTCTCCAGGGCCGTCAGGCCGCGGACCTGCTGCAGGAAGATCGCGGTGAGGAAGAACATCGCGAGGAACGCCGCGCCGTTGAGGGCCAGCGCCAGGATCGACGTGGTCAGGCCCCGCGAGCGGAACAGGCTCAGCGGCACCAGCGGGGCCGCCGACCGGGACTCCACCCGGACGAACGCCGCCAGCAGCGCCAAGCCGCCCGCCAGCAGCCCGATCACCTGCGGAGACGACCAGCCCAGCGGCTCGGCGCGGATGACCCCGAGCACGATCGCCAGCAGGCCGGCCGTGCTGAGCAGGGCGCCCGCGACGTCGAAGGTGCGCGTACCGGTGGTGGTGATCTTCGATTCACCGACGAAGAGCGGGACGATCGCGGCCAGGGCCACCGCGATCGGCACGTTGACCAGGAAGACCCAGCGCCAGCTCAGCGAGTCGACCAGCAGGCCGCCGGCGATCACGCCGAGGGTGCCGCCGAGGCCGGCCAGGCCGCCCCAGACACCCATCGCGATGTTGCGGTCGCGGCCCTGCTTGAACGTCACCGTGAGGATCGCGAACGCGGCCGGCGACAGCAGCGCGCCGCCGAGGCCCTGGATCGCCCGCATCACGACGAGCTGCTCCGGCGTCTGCGCCAGGCCCGCGATCAATGAGGTCACGCCGAACAGCACCAGCCCCACGATGAAGAGCCGGCGGCGGCCGATCAGGTCGGCGGCCCGGCCGCCGAGGAGCAGAAAACCCCCGAAGAGCAGGGTGTACGCGCTGACTACCCACTGCAGCCCGGACGCGGAGAAGCCCAGGTCCTGCTGGATGTTCGGCAGCGCCACGTTCACGATCGTCACGTCGAGCACGACCATGAACTGGGCCACCGCGAGTACGGCCAGGGTCGACCACGGGTTGCGTTGCACCGGTTCCACCTCCACCGAGCGCCGCCCTATGCGGCGTACATGTACACCGTAGATGTACGCCGTATAGGTGCGTCAAGCGATACCGGAGGCCGATCGGTGTGATGAAGAACGCTGCGAGTCAGTCGCGGCGGAGGCCGCGCACGCCCTGGACCAGCAGGTCCAGGTTGAGGGCGAAGTAGTCGTCCTCGTCGCGGCAGACCACCAGCGCGGGCGCGGCGGCGATGACGTTCGGGTAGGTCTCCGGCGGCAGGGACTCGAGCCGGGCCCGCTTGTCGCGCAGGGCCTGCTCGCGCTCGGCGCCGGCCCGCCGCGGCCACGGTCCGGGGTCGGCGCCGACCAGCGTGATGACCGAGCAGATCAGGAAGGTGCCGACCTCCGCCGCCCGGCCGGCCGCGAAACCGGCCTGGCGGAGCAGGGCGAGGACCCGCTCGGCGATCCGCAGCCCGGACTCGGCGGCCAGGATGCGCCGCAGCGCGAGGCCGGCCATCGCGGGGTGCGGGCGGATCGCCGCCAGGAACGCGACCAGGATGTCGCGCAGCTGCTCGTCCCAGGGCGCGGCGCTCGGCTCGGGCAGCTTCACCGCCTCGATCAGATGCTCGGCGAGGCCGTCGAGCAGGCTGTCCTTGTCGTTGAAGTGCCAGTACATGGCCATCGGCGTGACACCGTGCTCCTGCGCCAGCCGGCGGATGGTGACCGCGTCGAGCCCTTCGGCATCGGCCAGGGCGGCGGCACTGACGATGATCGCTTCCCGGCTCAGTCGTCCCCGGGTCGCCTCGTTCCGCTTGGCCATTCGATAACTGTACGACGTACATGGCCGGTGACCCGCGGTCGTGGCGAGGTGGATCACGTCTGAGACGCTGGGATCCGGTACTCACGCACGGCTAGCATTTGGGGACACAGCGCAATGTTCCCGTACAGGTGGAAGGTTTTCGTTATTTCACTTCAGCCGGGCCCGGTGGTGTCGATGATTCGCGGTGACGGGAGAGGGGTGAGCCTGATGAACGAACTCGAGAACGATGCCGAGCGGTTGTCGGCCGTCCTGACCGAGATCGAGGACGAGTACCTCTGGGACGCCGACCTCTCCCTCACCACCGCCCGCGAGGTCGAGGAGCTGGCCCTCGCCCTCGGCGACGAGCGGCTGGTGTTCCGCGCCCGGCTCTGCCAGGCCAACATGCTGATGCGCAAGGGCGAGGTCGCGGCGGCGGCCCGGCCGATCTGGAAGATCCACCAGTGGGCCACCGACCACGCCGACAACATCCTGCTGGCCCGCACCCACCTGGTCTGGGCCAACATCCACCGGCACCTGGGCGACGCCGCCCAGTCCCTGGAACACTCCGTGCTCGCGGTGGAGCTGCTCGACGAGCACGCCAGCCCGCACATGCAGGTGTGGCACCGGGCCAAGCTGGCCGACGCGCTCGGCCTGGCCGGCTCGATGGACGCGGCCCGGCAGCGCTACGCCCAGGCCGAGGAGCTGGCCGTCAAGCTGGGTCAGACCCGCCAGCTCATCGGCATGCTCAACAACTACGCCTACACCGAATACGCGAGCGGCACCCATGAGCGGGCGGCCGCGGTCGCCGACCGACTCCGGAAGACCGCCGAGCAGCACGGCGTCGAGCTGGACCCGACCGACCTCGACACGATCGGCTCCATCCAGATCGCCCGCGGCCAGTTCGCCGAGGCCGTGGCCACCATGGAGCGCTGCCTCGAGCGCCGCACCGCGGGTGTCCTGGAGAACGCCGACTCCATGGCCGAGTACCTGTTGACCATGACACGGGCGCTGCGCGGACTGGGCGCCACGGACCGGGCCCAGCGAACCTTGGACTCGTCCCGGGCGTTCTGCCTCGACCGCGGCCTCGGCGACGTGCTGGTCCGGGTGCATCAGGAACAGGCCGAGCTGCACGCCGCCCGGGGTGAGTTCGCGGAGGCTTTCGCCGTACACAAGGTCTTCTTTGCCGCCCACAACGCGTTGCACTCGTCGCAGCGGGAGGCACAGGCCCGCACCCGGCAGGCGATGTTCGAGACGACCGAGGCCCGGCAGGAGGCCGAGCGGTTCCGCGAGCAGGCCCGCCGGGACCCGCTGACCGGGCTGCGCAACCGGCGCTTCCTGGACGAGGAATTGCCGGACCTGATCGGCGCCGGCTATCCGCTGACCGTCGCGATCGTGGATCTGGACCACTTCAAGCGGGTCAACGACCAGTTGTCGCACGACGTGGGCGACCAGGTGCTGGTGCTGGTCGCGAAGCTGCTGGAGACGGAACTGGCCGCGGTCTCACCGGACGGCTTCGTCGCCCGAATGGGTGGCGAGGAGTTCCTGATGGTCCTGCCCGACACGGACGTGCCCGAGGCGACCGCCCAGCTGGAGGGCATCCGCCGGGCGATCAGCTACTACGACTGGGCGGAGTTGACCAGAGGGGTGCCCGTCACTGTGAGCATCGGCGTGGCCGGGCTCCGGGACGCGCCGACACCCACCCAGGCCAGCCTGCTGTCCACAGCAGACAGACATTTGTACGTCGCCAAGCACGCAGGACGCGACCGGGTCGTCTCAACCGCCCCGCAGGACGCGCGGCACCGGTCCTACCGCGACAGCGCATCTGCGGCCTGAAGTCGACTGCGCTGCGTAGTTTTCGATCGAGCGACAAGGCTAAATTTGATCATCTTCTGACGCTAGGCTCATCCCGGAGGACTTGACCGGCCAGGGGTGGCCCGAAGTAGGAGGCGGTCGTGATGCAGGGCAACAACGCGTCGGCATCGATCGATATCGCGCCGCCGGGCGTGAACGTCAACGTGCCGCACTCGGCCCGCATCTACGACTACTGGCTGGGCGGCAAGGACAACTTCGCGGTCGACCGGGCGGTCGGCGAGGCGATGATGAAGGCCATCCCCGGGATGCGCTACATGGCCGGCGAAAACCGCAAGTTCGTCCACCGCGCGGCCCGGGACCTGGTCGCCAAGGAGGGCATCCGGCAGTTCCTGGACATCGGCACCGGCATACCGACCCGGCCCAACCTGCACGAGGTCGCCCAGCGGATCGCACCGGAGACCCGGGTCGTCTATGTGGACAACGACTCGATTGTGCTGGTCCACGCCCGAGCCCTGATGGTCAGCACCGACGAGGGCCGCAGCGAATACATCTCCGCGGACCTCCGCAAGCCCAGCTCGATCCTGACGGATCAGATCCTGCTGGAGACACTGGACCCGACGCGGCCGGTCGGCCTGACACTGATCGCGATCCTGATGCTGCTCTCGGACGCGGAAGACCCGTGGGGGCTGGTGGCCGAGCTGCGCGACGCCATGCCCTCGGGCAGCGTCCTGGCGATCACCCACCCGACGGCGGACTTCAACCCGGCCGAGGTGAACGCGGCGGTGGCGGCGGCGACCGGCGCGGGCATGACCCTGGTGGCCCGCACCCGCGACGAGGTGCGCCGCTTCTTCGGCGACTGGGAGATGCTGGAGCCCGGCCTGGTCCCGGTCTCGGCCTGGCACCCGGACGAGCCGGTGGAGGACCCGGAAGCGGCGTACTACTGGGCGGGCGTAGCGCGAAAACCATGACGGCTGGCTGCCACGACCGGGATTAGATCTTGATCATGAGGCGCAACCGTGAACCGGCCGGGCGATCCGGCACGGGGGAACCGGACCGCCCGGCCGGAGCCAGGCGGCGCGTCCTGAGACGCGCGTTCGGAGCGACGCCTGGCGGCGTCGCTCCATAGTGTGAAGTTTTCAGGGCCGCAAGCGCGGCCGCTTCCTCGACGGCGGGTGCGGCAGCCGGCCGGCCCGGACCAGCACCTGGCGGCGTGATCCCTCCCGGCCGGTCTTGTCGATCACCGTGCCTTCCACCTCGAGCCAGGTGTCACCCTCGTAGGGGATCGGCTTGGCCCATTCGACCCGGTCGACACGCAGCGTAAGCGGGCCGATGCCATAGCAATAGTCCGCCTCCGCGAAGACGTGCACCGGCCAGCGCGGCACGCTCAGCTGGATGCGTCCGCTCCGGATGATCGGGGCGGCCAACGCCCAGACCTTGCGGCCGGGCGCCGACCCGGTGCGCCGCCTGCGCGCGCAGCGGACGTGCTCAGTGACTCGCGTGGGGATCACCGCCGTCGTTTGGGTGTTGCTCGGCCTGGGGAAACCTGTCAGAGCGGCACAGCGGGTGGCGAACCCCGCCGAATCGGTGGGACACAGCGGTAGCTCGGGTGGAGGCAGCTTCCATGCCTCCGTGCAGCGGCTCGTCCCGGTAGATGACAGCCGGGTTTCCCCGCCTGGCGTCCGCGCCCTCGGCGTCGGGGCGGTCTGGTTGCTGCGGGCCGGCGTTCGGGACCGTCATGCTCGTTTCCTCCCGCTCGGACGCCCCCGCCAGGGAGCCTCGCGTCGAGGGTCGCAGGAGCCTTTCCGCGACCAACCCGTCACTCAAAGATGTCACCCTCCGTGACCCACTTTCAGTGGGGCTCGTGCGTTATCATGCTCACAATCATGTGAGAACGCAAGGCCAAATGCACGTGCATCTGCACAGCAGGTAGCCAGCGTGACACACAGAGCCGGTCCCCGGACCGGTCAACCGTTAGGGAGCAAGTAATGACGCGCATTGTTAACGGCATGCCCGCCGGGCAGCTTGAGGGTGTGACCTGGCAGAAGAGTGGCCGGAGCAATCCCAGCGGCAACTGCGTCGAGTGCGCCGCACTCCCGGACGGCAGCGTCGCCATGCGGAACTCACGCGACCCGGAGGGTGCCGCCTTGATCTACACGCCCGCCGAGATCGCGGCGTTCCTGGGCGGGGTCCGCGACGGGGACTTCGACAACCTGCTTCGCTGATTCACCCCGGCGGGTGATCGACACTGAGTGAGGACGCCACGACCCAGCGGGTCAGGTGAGCTTGCCTACCTCGTGGAGCAGCTTGCCGAGGATTTCCTGGGTGTGGTTCGGCGGCTCGGCATCGATGCAGACGCGTTCCATCGCGATCGCATAGTGGTCGACGTCGTCACGCTTTTCCAGGTAGATGGCGCTCGTGAGCTGCTCGACGTAGACCACGTCGGGCAGCTCCGGCTCCGGGAACCGCAGGATGGCGAACGGCCCACCCGCCGCGGCATGGCCGCCGGCGTTGAACGGGATGATCTGCAGCCGGATGTTGGGCTTCTTCGCGGCCTGGATCAGCGCCTCGATCTGGGCCCGCATGACGTCGGCGCCGCCGATCGGCCGGCGCAGCACCGCCTCGTCGATCACGGCCCACAGATGCGGCGGCTCGATGCGGTTCAGGACCTGCTGGCGCTGCCGGCGCAGCTCGACCCGGCGGTCGATCTCATCGGCGGTCGCGCCGGCGTGGCCGAGCAGGATGACGGCCCTGGCGTATTCGGGCGTCTGCAGCAGGCCGGGCACGAACTGGATCTCGTACGTCCGGATCAGCGTGGCCGCGGCCTCCAGCCCCAGATAGGACTGGAACCAGGGCGGCAGGATGTCTCCGAAGTGGTGCCACCAGCCCGGGCTGTTGGCCTGCCGGGCCAGACCCAGCAGCGCCTCCCGCTCGGCGGAGTTGCTGACGCCGTACATACTGAGCAGGTCGGCGACGTCGCGCTCCTTGAAGCTGACGCGGCCGAGCTCCATCCGGCTGATCTTCGATCCTGAGGCACGGATCTCGTAACCCGCGGCCTCCCGGCTGATGCCCTTACCCTCGCGCAGCCGCCTCAGCTGGGTGCCGAGCAGGATGCGCAGCACGGTGGGGCCGCTGTTGGGCGCCTCCTCCTGCGTAGCCGCGCTCACCGGACTCCCTCGGTCGTTTCCCCCGGATATGCAAGTTGCACTCCCGGGTCCCACAGCATCCTAAGGGTGAGATCGTCCGGCAGGAAACCGATCGATCGGCCACCTCGCCGGCGCGCACGTGTCAAATGCACGTGCAGACGGCCTTGCGGACGCACTTGATCCCGAGCATGATATCTGACAGGCGGTTGCTTGGCTGCTGACACAGCGTGCTGAAAAGTTTGACCCCTTCGTGGGTTCATCCGGGCCATCACGGTGTCAGCTTCCGGAACAAGCCGCCCCCGGTGTCCGCCCGACGACCGAGTCCCGGAAACAGGAGGCTCTCGAATGTCGACCCCGTCCATAGCCCCACCCCAGCGAGACCCGGCGGACGTCGCGCCGGCCGACAGCTATCACAAGGCCGACCCGGTCTGGGTCTACCGCGACGGCTGGCGGGCCGGCGTGATCGAGGCCGCCTCCCCGCGCGCAGTCACCGTGACATACCGCCCGGGAGCACACCGGGGGACAGGCGTCGACACGTTCACCGCCTCCCACGTGACCCCACGCGCGGAGGTGGACCCGGCGCTCGACCGCCGCAGCGGCGGACCGCTGATGATGCGGCGACCGCGGCTCAGCAGCGGCGGCGCGGCCGCCATGGGCGGCCTGGCCTCGTGACCGGAGCCATCGCCCTCGCAGCAGTGATAGGGCTGGCCAGCCTGCTGGCCGGGGTCGCCCTGGGCTGGTATCTCCGTCGCACCAATGACTGGTGCACACACTGCGGCGACCAGCTGAGCTGCGAGGGCTGCGGCAGCAAGGCCGCCTGGCCGAAGTCCCGGGAAGCCGAGCCGCTGGTCCACTGAAGCCCCTACCGGTCCGCCACCGCCGCGGTGATCTCGACCTCCAGCACGGCACCGGGCAGGAAGAGCCGGTTGACCTCGATCGTCGTGCTCGCCGGGGGCCTGCCCGGGAAGACCTTCCGCCGGACACCGGCATAGCCGGCCAGTTGCGCGAGATCGGTCAGAAACGTCCGTACGTGCAGCACGTCGCCGAATCCCGCACCGTGCGCGGCCAGCACGCCCCCGACGATCTCGAAGATCCGCTCCGCCTGCGCCGTGATGTCCCCCGGCGCGACCACCGCCCCGTCATCGTCGACCGCGACCTGCCCCGAGAGCATGAGCAGCGCGCCGCCCCCGACGTCGAGCCGGGCCACGTGAGCGAATCTGTCGCCGAACGGCGCGGCCACCGAGTCCGGGTTGTCCAGCATCACCTTCACGGCTTCGCCGCCTCGATGATCGTGCCGAGGTCGGCAGCCTGGTCGGGCGCCTCCCGCAACACCGCGGCAGCCGCCCGGACCACGGGCGGAGCAACAAGGTCCAAAACCAGCTTGAGATCCTTGGCAGCCAGGGCGATCGGGAAGGCCGCGCGGGCCGCGGTTGCCCGGGTGACCGCACCTCCGAGTGCGCCATTTGCCACGACCGACAGTGCTATGTCGACATCCACCCCGAGCGCGCGGGCAACCGCGACCGTATCGGCCAGCGCGGCGAGCCCGGTGACCAGCGCGGTGTTGGCGACCAGCTTCAGCGCAGCCCCGCCGCCCGGGCCGCCGCACCGCCGAACGGTGCCCAGCGACTCCAGGATGGGCAGTGCCCGGTCCACCTCACCGCTCGCCAGCACGGTCAGCCGACCCGACTCGGCGGCGGCGACACTGCCGAGCACGGGTGCGTCCACCAAGCCGACTCCCTCGGGCAGCCGCAATTCCCGCACGGCGACCGGCCCGATGGTCGACATCTCGACGAGGATGCTGCCGGGCCGCAACGCCGCCGCTTCCACCACTTCGCGGACGGCCGTGGCGTCGGTGAGCATCGTGATGACCACCTCGGCCTCGGGGACGGTCGGCGTCGGCGCGGCGCGCGCACCTGCCGCCACCAGCGGCGCCGTCTTGCCGGCCGTACGGTTCCAGACGGTCACGTGGTGACCGGTGCCGAGCAGCCGGCGCGCGATGGCCGCGCCCATCCGCCCGGTGCCGAGAACAGCGATCTTTGCCATGCCGAAGACGTTAGGCAGGGGCAAGCCATGCCACCAGCGAATGTTCCGCATCCCAGCCATGCGGATCTAGCATCCATGGGTGCAGACTCAGAGCCTCGAAGTGTTCGTGGCGGTCGCCCGCGCCAAGTCGTTCACCCGGGCCGCTCGCTCGCTCGGCTACACCCAGTCGGCCGTCTCGCGGCAGATCGCCGTGCTGGAAAGGGATCTTCACGCCGACCTCTTCAACCGGCTGGCACGCGGCGTGGAGTTGACCGAGCAGGGTCACGCGCTGCTGCCGCATGCGGAGGCGATGCTGGAACGGCTCAGCACGGCACAGGGTGATCTCGACTCGCTGCGCCACATCGGCGGCGGCCGGCTGCGGGTCGGCGCCTTCCCCACGGCGGTGGCCGCGCTGGTGCCCCGGGCCCTGGCCGCGTTCCGTACGGCGTACCCGAAAACCGAACTGTCCCTGGTGGAAGGCCTGACTCCCGGCCTCCTGGAGCGGCTCGCCGCGGGCGAGGCGGACCTGGCCGTGGTCAGCGCCCCGCCGGACCGCCCCCTGGACGCCACCCGCTTCGACCTGCACCACCTGCTCGACGAGCACCTGCTGGTCGCCGTCGCACCCGGACACCGCCTGGCCGGCCGGCGCACCGTGCGGCTCGCGGACCTCGCCGGCGACCCCTTCATCGCCGGCTCCGCGACCGCCGAGGAGACCCTGCTGCGAGCCGCCCTGCCCAGCGGGTTCCGCCCGAAGATCGACATCGTGGCGGCCGAGTGGACGGGCAAGCTGGGCTGCGTCGCGGCCGGCCTCGGGGTCGCGCTCGTGCCCGCCCTCGCGGTCCGGGCCACCCCGGCCGACCTGGTCCTGCTCCGACTGCACCCGGACGACGCGTCGGTACGCCGGATCTTCGCCGCCACTGCCCGCCGGCCGACGCCCACCGTCGCCCACATGCTGACGCTGCTGCGACAGTTCGCCGCGACCCTGTAGGGCAGGCTGGATCCGTGGCCGCCGAGCGCCTCGACCCCCACGGCGCAGGGCGGGCTGGATCCGTGGCTGCCGAGCGCCTCGAACCCGCGGTGTTGGGCGGGCTGGATCCGTTGCCGCCGAGCGCCTCGACCCCACGGTCGGCCGGGTCGGCCGGCGCTTGACGGGTCGTTTCGGGCGGCCGGTGGCCTGGCCGGGCGGTGCTATTTTTGGCAGGTGAACACGGCGGAGGCGCACGCACCGGTCAACCCGGAGCAGTGCGCCCGCAGCGACGCGGCGCTGGGGCGCGCCTTCCAGTTCCTCGGCAAGCGCTGGAACGCCGCGGTGCTCGGCTGCCTGGCGGCAGGCCCGGCGGGATTCCGCGAGGTGTCCCGCAGCATCGAGGGGATCAGCGACTCGGTGCTCTCCAACCGGCTGGTCTCCCTGACCGAGGCCGGGCTGATCACCCGCACGGTGGCGGCCGGGCCGCCGGTGACCGTGACATACGCGCTGACCGAGCGGGGCCACGCGCTGACGCCCGCGCTTGAGCAGATCTCCCGGTGGGCGCAGGAACACCTGCCCCGCTAGATATTCCCGCTGTCTCGAAGCTCACTTCAGTGGCACTTTGCAACCTGAAGTCACTAGCTTTTTAGAAGTGAATACGAAATCCGAAGCAACGCTGAGCCGCCTCCCCCGCCTCGACGAGGCCGGTCGCGCATTGCTCTTCACCGAGGCCCGCACCGGCAACGCCTTCGCGGGGACCCCGGTCACCGACGAGGAACTGGCCGCGGTCTGGGAACTGGCCAAGTGGCCGCCGACGGCCGCCAACATCCAGCCGCTGCGGGTGCTCTATGTGCGCACACCCGAGGCCAAGGGTCGGCTGGTCTCGCACATGGCCGAGGGCAACCGGGCCAAGACCGCGGCCGCGCCGGTCACCGCCGTCCTCGCCGTCGACACCGACTTCCACGAGTACGTGCCGGAGGTCTTCCCGATCAACCCCGCCCTGAAGGACGTCCTGGCGGACGCCCCGGAGATGCGCGACGGCATGGGCCGGTTCAGCGCTGGCCTGCAGATCGGCTACTTCCTGCTGGCGGTACGGGCGGAAGGCCTGGTCGCCGGCCCGATGGCGGGCTTCGACGGCGAAGCGATCGACAAGGAGTTCTTCCCGGACGGGCGCTTCAAGTCGCTGCTCGTGGTCAACATCGGCCACCCGGGCGAGAACCCATGGTTCCCGCGCCTGCCGCGGCTGTCCCACGACAACACCCTCGTCTGGGCCTGACGCGTTTCGGCTCCCGCCCCGCGGGTAGCCCACCATCGGCTGCCCACCCCGCAACGAAGCGGGTGTGGGCAGCCGATCAACGCCAGCGGTCGCCGGTGAGCCGCTCGTAGACCTCGACGTAGCGGTTCCGGGTGGCCTCGACGACCTCGTCGGGAATCTCCGGCCCGGGAGCCGTCCGGTCCCACTCGGTCAACGACGCGGACCAGTCCCGCAGGAACTGCTTGTCGAGATACCGCTGGGTGCCGCCGGGCTGCCACTCGTCGGCGGCCCAGAACCGCGACGAGTCCGGCGTGAGCAACTCGTCGCCAAGCTTCAACGCCCCGCCGGACAGCCCCAGCTCGATCTTGGTGTCGGCGATGATGATCCCCGTGCCGGCGGCGATCTCGGAACCCCGCCGATATACCTCAAGCGTGATCCGGCGCAGCTCGGCAGCGACATCGGGCCCGACCGAAGCCTCGACGTCGGCGTACGTGATGAACTCGTCGTGCCCCTCGCCCGGCGCCACCTTGGTGGTGGGAGTGAAGATCGGCTCGGGCAGCCGGGAACCCTCGATCAACCCGCCGGGCAGCCCGACACCGGAAACGGCGCCGTCCTTCTCATATTCCTTGAGCCCGGACCCGGCCAGATAGCCGCGCGCGATGCACTCGACCATGACCATCTCCAGCCGCTCGCAGCGAACGGCCCGGCCGGCCCACTCGGCGGGCACGGCGGTGGCGGAGATGATGTGATTGGGCACGACGTCCGAAAGCCGGTCGAACCACCACAGCGAGAGCTGGGTGAGAATCTTCCCCTTGTCGGGGATGGCGGTGGGCAGCACAACGTCGTAGATCGAGACCCGATCAGAAGCGACCAGCAGGATGTCATCGCCGTCGGCGTAGACATCCCGAACCTTCCCCGAGTGCAACAGCTCCACGAGTTCCCCTTAGCCGCGTCGGACGCCAACGCAGGTCACGCTATCGGACGGGCCGCACCGGGTCTGATGTCGGACTCCCACGCTATGTTGCCGGCGTGACGGACCTTACCGAGGGCGCGTACGAGCACATCATCACGCGCGGCATCGAGCTGAAGCTGGCCGCCATCGACCGGGATCTGGTCGATCGCGCCGCACCCGACTCGGCCGATTCCCACCAGATATTGAGCCGCCACCTCACAGCGATCACGGAACGCGCGCTCAAGGCCGTGCCCGGCCAGGGCGCCGCACGCCTGACCGCGCAGGTCGAGCTCGTCAACCGCATCACCGAGGCGATCAAGGCAGCGGCGGCGCCGCGGGTGGTCCAGCCCGACGACTTCCTGAGCACCCCGGCGGAGCTGCTCACCGCGATCGTGCCGCGGCCGCCCGCGCCGGCCCAGGTGACCTTTCCGGTGCGGCCGGAGACTCCGCTCGCCGCCAGCGCCCTGCTCACGAACGGCCGCGGCCAGCCCCGGATCGGCGCCGAGGTCAACAAGGAGATGGCCTCCGCGGACGAAGTGCAGCTGCTCTGTGCCTTCATCAAGTGGCATGGCGTGCGCGTGCTGCAGGAGGCCATCCGTCAGCTCACCGCGCGTGGTGGGCGCCTGCGCATCATCACGACGACCTACATGGGCGCCACCGAGCAGCGGGCGCTCGACAAGCTCGCCGAGCTCGGCGCCGAGATCCGGATCTCCTACGAGACCCGCACGACCCGGCTGCACGCAAAGTCCTGGATGTTTCAGCGGCACAGCGGGGCCAGCACCGCGTACGTCGGCTCCTCCAACCTCTCCAAGAGCGCGCTCGTCGACGGCCTGGAGTGGAACGTCCGCTTGTCGCAGCTCGAGCAGGACGCAGTGGTCGAAACCATCCGAGCCACCTTCGTGGAGTACTGGAACGATCCCGCCTTCGAGCCCTACGATCCGCGGCACCCCGCTGACCGCGAGCGGCTCAGCACGGCGCTCACCAGGGCGGCCGGCGCCAGGCCTGGCGAGCTACCGATCGACATCACCAGCATCGACGTCCGCCCGTACCCCTACCAGCAGGAGATCCTGGAGCGACTCGACGCCGAACGCCTCGTGCACGGCCGTCACCACAACCTCGTGGTCATGGCTACCGGCACCGGCAAGACCGTCGTCGCAGGGCTGGACTATCGGCGACTGCGCAAGAGTGGCATCGACTCGCTGCTGTTCGTCGCGCATCAGGAGCGCATCCTGCAGCAGAGCCGGGCGGTCTTCCGACAGGTGCTTCGCGACGGAACGTTCGGCGAGCTCTTCGTGGGCGGCGAGCGCCCGAAGGAGTGGCGACACGTCTTCGCGTCGGTGCAATCCCTGCACCAGATCGTGGAGGATCTCGCTCCCGACCGCTTCGACATGGTGATCGTCGACGAGTTCCACCACGCCGAGGCCGCCACCTACCGGCGCCTGCTGGACAAGCTCGAGCCCAAGATTCTCCTGGGCCTGACCGCTACTCCGGAGCGGGCCGACGGTCGGGACATCCTGCACCGCTTCAATGGCCGGACGGCCGTGGAGCTGCGGCTGTGGGAGGCCCTGGAACGCCAGCTCCTCTCCCCTTTTCAGTACTTCGGCGTGCACGACGAGGTAGACCTCGCCGGCCTGCGCTGGAAACGTGGCCGAGGCTACGACATCGGCGATCTCGAGAACGTCTACACCGGCGACGACGCCCGAGCCCGGCTGGTCGTGGACGCGGTCCGCAAGACCATCGACGTCAGCCGGATGCGCGGGATCGGCTTCTGCGTCAGCATCAAGCACGCAGACTTCATGGCCGAGCGCTTCAACAACGTGGGCATTCCGGCGCGCGCGCTGCACTCCCGGGTCGACGGCTCCGAGCAACGCGAGGCGGTCCGCCGGCTCGAACACGGCGACCTGAAGATGCTCTTCACCGTCGACCTCTTCAACGAAGGCGTTGACCTCCCCGCGGTCGACACCATCCTGATGCTGCGCCCGACCGAAAGCGCGACCATTTTCCTGCAGCAGCTTGGGCGCGGGCTGAGGCTGTCGGACGACAAGCCCTGCCTGACCGTTCTCGACTTCATCGGCGGTCAACACGGCGAGTTCCGGTTCGATCTCCGCTATCGGGCCCTGACCGGCGCCACGCGCCGCACCCTGGCCCACGATGTGGAGCACGACTTCCCGACTTTGCCGGCGGGGTGTCACATCGAGCTCGATCGGGTGGCCAAGAAGATCGTGCTGGACAACATTCGGGCGGCTCTGCGGCTGCAGCGCAAGGATCTGGTGGCCGAGCTTCGGCGGCTGAGTGACGTCACGCTGGCTGACTTCCTGGCCGAAACCGGCTTCGAGGTCGAGGACCTCTACCGCCGGAAGCCTGGTCGGGGGTGGACCGGTCTGCGCGAAGAGGCGGGGCTGGCGGCCTCCTCGGCCGGCGACGATCGAGCGCTCAGCGCGGCGATCGGCCGGATGCTGCACACCGATGATCCCGATCGACTTCGAGCCCTGCGCGCGGTCGCCGACGGCCGAACGGTGGGTGGGCGCCTCGGCGCCATGCTGAGTCAGTCGCTCTGGGGCAACCCGCGCGAAGACGTCGCCCAGCGCTTGGCGGCCTTCCCGCAGCGGCGCACCGAGTTGCGCCAGATCGCCGACGTGCTCGAGTCCAGGATCAACCGGGTCACTTTCCCGATGGATGCTGCTGGCGCCAATCCGCTGCACATCCATGCCCGCTACTCCCGCGATGAGATCGGTGCCGCCTTCGGCATCGCTGATCCGTCGAACATCCGTGAAGGCGTCAGATGGCTGCCCGACGAGAATGCGGACATCTTCTTCGTCACCCTGACGAAGACGGAGCAGCACTACTCGCCCACCACGATGTACCAGGACCGCGCGATCACCGACATGCTCTTCCAGTGGGAGTCGCAGAGCACCACCTCGTCGACGTCCACCACGGGCCAGCGGTACATCAACCACGCCGCGGGCGGCTCCACGGTGCATCTCTTCGTCCGCGAAGTGCGGGATCGGGACGGTGACCTCGGTGTGCCGCCCTACCTGTATGCCGGCCCGATGACCTACGTGTCGCACACCGGCGATCGCCCCATGCGCATCCAATGGCGGCTGCACCACCCGCTACCGGCCGATATCTTCCACGCCGCGCGGGTGATCGCCGCCTGACAAAGCCGGCCCGGCGGTGGGAGCACGTTTCGGGAGGTGGGGTTTCGGTCAAGGC